>JALZOI010000289.1 GCA_030857245.1 Myxococcota bacterium | reverse complement strand
AACTCCTCGCGCGCCCACTCGGTGCGGCCGGCCGCCGCGAGCCGCGCCGTCAGCCGCGCCGCGAGCGCCATCAGGTACGCCACGTCGGCGAGCGCGTGGGCCTCCTGCGTCGCGGTCAGCGGGCGCTTCGACCAGTCGTCCTTCTGGCTGCCCTTGCTGAGCTCGATGCCGACCTCCGCGTCGGGCGGTCGGCCATCAGCACCTTGCGCGTCGCGAGATCGACCGCGGTGATCGTGCCCTCGTGCCGATATGCGAGCTGCTTGCTGTTCGGCGAGAACACCGGATCGGCGCGGCGATCGATGCGAAACGCCGTCGCGGTCTCGGAATCGACGACCACCAGGCCGAGCCCCTCACCAAGAGACGACTCGCCGTTGCCTCGCGCGAACAACACGTAGCGGCCGTCGGGGCTCCACGGAATCGACGGCTGACTCAGTTGTGCGGCGTACAGCGCGTTGCTGATCACGTGCGTCTCGCCATACGTGGCCCGCGCCTTCGACGCCGTCGCACGTTCGACCAGCGCTCGCGCGCGGTCGAAGGCGCGGCGCGCCGTCGGCTCGTCCCCTCTGGCGCGCGGCCAAGCCGTCGCGAACCAGCGCCTGTGGGTCGCCGGGCGCAGCGAGCTCGGCCTCGGCGGTCGCGAGCGCCGTCTTCACCGCGGAATCGCCGGCGCACGTCGGACCGAGAGCGCGCAAGGCGTCGATGCCGCGCTCGAGGCGACCTTCGCCGAGCAAGGCCAGCGCTGGCTTGCTCGTGCAGACCGGCTCCTTGCGACCACCACACGCCATCAAACCCGGTGGTCAGCGCCACCACCCGCACCGCGAGGATCATCGCCGAAGGCTAGCGCTCCGGCCTTCATTACTCCACGTGGTTCTCATCCCGCGGCGCTCCCGCGCTCGACCCTCTACATCGCCGCGCGCACGCGTGCGACGCCCTCGGCGATGCGCGCGTCATCCGCGGCGCGGCAGCTCGGTGGTCGCGCCCGGTCGAGCTCGGCCAGCCTGCCCGCGGGGAGCGAGAGCCGCAGCTCGACGAGGTCCGTCATGGTGACCTCGGCACGTGTCACTTGTTCGATCATCGCGGTCTCGAGGGGCCGCGCGCAGTCGGCATCGGGGCCGGGCGATTCGGCCATGAGCTCGCGCATCCGGGCGGGTGCCTCGGCCGCCCACGCCTGCTGGTAGAGGCGCAGAGCCGTCGCGAGCGTGGTCCGCTCGGGGCACGCCGGCGTCGAGCACCGCGGGACGAGCGTGATCGAGCCGGTGCCGACGCCCCAGGCGATGTCGATTCCGACAGCGCGGGCGTGGGTGCGCACGATCTCCGCGAACGCCAGCGCTTCATCGCGGCTGTAGGGAAGCAAGCGCCTGGGTCCGATCGTCCACGTGGCGCCGGGCGGCAGCAGGTCGAGGTCGCCGCCCGGTAGGGTGGCGGTCAGGCCGATCGTGCGCTCGCGGTGCGACCATCGAAGCAGCTCGCCGAGCGCCACGTACGAGCCGCCGACGACGTGACCGCCGACGACGGCAAGCGCCTTGTCATACGGATCGAGGCGCTCCGCACAGGTCTTCGTCGACGGATCGAACGTCCGGCAGAGCACCGTCACGTCGCCGACTTCCTCGCGGTGAAACCCGACGAGCAAGGATTCGACGCTCGCGAGATCCGGGTACGTCGTCGCCACGACAAACAGCGGCAACGGGTGCGGGTGCGCGGGTCGGTTGAGGTCGACCGCGTAGCGGCGCGCGCCGGCCGGTTCGTGCTCGACGAGCGCGCGGCCGCAGCGCAGACCTTCGCGCGCGTGCGCCGCCCGGAGCGACGACGGGGACATGAACGTGTCGTCCTCTGCGCAGATCGCGCCGGCGACCCAGGACCACTGTTGCTCGACGGGGCCATCGAACGTGATCACGCGGATCGAAAGATCGAACGTGCCCGGCGGCAGGTCGGGGAGCGCCAGCCACCACGCCGCGCCGGATGGCACCGCGACGGCCGCGTCAGTTTTGGCCGGCACGGCGGCGGTCGGCGGTTCGACCTGGCGGTCGCGCTTCGAGGAGCAAGCGACCGTGAGCGCGAGGAGGGTGACCGTGCGGTAGTGCATCAGAAGTGGCGGAGTCTACACGCCCCTCACGTCGGAGACCCACCGGCGGATCTGGGTGCGTAGGATCGCACCTCATCCCGTGGGCACCGGTGAAAGTCTACTTCGCTGGCAACGTGGCTTTCTGTCCATGCTGCTGCTCGTGCTCGTAGCGAGCGCGTTCCCGATCTCGATCGATTCAAGATGGTCAACGATACCCACGGTCACGCGAGCGGGGACGAGGTCCTGAAGCGCACGGCCGCCACGATGGTGGCGACCCTGCGGCGCTCCGATGCGGTCGGCCGCTGGGGCGGAGAGGAGCTCGTCGTCCTCCTTCCGAACACGGATCGGCAGCGGCCGGGTGGGCTTCCCTTCTCCGCTGGTGTTGTCGCGGTGTCGTCGAGCGAGGCACTCGAGGAGGCGGTGCCCGGGCCGATACGCTCCTCTACGAAGCCAAAGCCAGTGGTCGCGACCGCGTGAACATCGGCGTGGGATAGCTCAGTTGGCAGAGTCGACCGAGAAGTGGAGCTGCACGAGCTTCCATGCGGTCGGCGACTTCTCGTAGATCGCGAGCACGCGGTACGGCGACGCCGACGCGGCCTTACCCTGCGAGCTGCCGTCGACGTTCGCGGCGACCCACCCGACGGTCGCGCTGGCGAGTCCGGCCCGGACGCCGTCGCGCACCTTGAACGACAAGTTCCAGCGCTTCAGCTTCGCCTTCACCTTCGCACCGCCCACGACGCGCTCGGCGAGCGACGTGCCGTAGAGGACGACATCCTTGCGATCCGACACGCTCGCGACGAGCGCCTTCGGCTCGGCGAGCGTCTGCTCGAACAGCGTCGCGAGGTCCTCCGCCCCCGTGACCGAGCGCTGCAGCGGGTCCGGAACCACGCCGCGCTTAACGAGTGCCGCCTGCTCCTTCGCGTCGGTGACCTCGGCGAAGTGCCACGCGATCCACTGCCAGCCCTTACTCGCCTTGACCAGCAAGCCGGTGGCGTGCAGTGGCGTACCGATCCCGGCCGTGCACTCGGAGACTGCCTGAGGGTCACAGCCAACCGACACGTCGCTGGCCACCCACGCCACCGTGCCGTCCTTCGACGTCGCGATGACCGCCTTCGCCACGCTCGCCATCTCGCCGAGCTGCATGCCGCCGATCCGCGGCCGGCGAACCTTCGTGGTGTAGACATCGCCGTTGCTGAACGCGAACTTCGGCGGCGGCTGCGCGTCGGATCCGAACAGCTGCTCGATCTCGACCTCGAGATCCGAGTTGTCGGCCGACGCCAGCGAGCCGGCGATGACGGTGACCGCGGCGACGAGGGTACAGGACCAGCGCATCCGCGAATCGTAACGTGCCGCGTGCGCCAGCGCCCTCGCGTTCTGCGCGAGATGGGCACCACATGTAGTGACCACGAAACCCGTGGATCCAGGCCGACGCTCTGACTCCCGCTAGTCACGCTTACCAAGCAGCGAACGGCTGTACCGCGACCGTGCGCCATCCCATCCGCACGTACGACATCGACCGGGACTCGAAGTCGTGTTCGCACGGTGGGTAGCCGTAGAGCATGTGCGCGCATTCGGGGCAAAGCGCCGACATGTTCGAAGTACCGACGTAGTACGAGGACTCGCACTCGTCGCATGTTCGCGTTTCTCTCGCCTCGCTCCCGGTCATCGACGCAACCGTAGCGCACACCCGGTTGCAGCACCGCGGCGAGCGCTTCGCTGGTGCGTCCGCGAAGGCGCTCCGCATTCGACCTGTACGACCGAGGTCAGCAGCCGGACATCTCGCGCCGTGAGATCAGAAAGTTTGTGCGAACGGGGCGACTCGAACACTACGCGCGCAGATCGAGATCAATCATTGTTTCACGATCCTGCAATGACCACACTGACTTGCGCATGTCGTGTTCCCGTCCGCTTCCGCCGGAAGCTCAGCTCCAAATGCGGAGCAATTTGTTAGCGGCCCACGACACGAGTCGACCGTCGCTGAGGCGGCGCAGGCCTGCGATCCGGCTCTCGTGCGCGCCGAGGATCTCGGCACGCGGCTTTGTCGTGATGTTCCTCCACACATGAAGCTTGGGTCCTGCCGTGCGCCCATCTGCGACCGCGGCGACGGCGTCGTGACCGAACGGCACGACGTCGATGAGCGGGACTTTCGCGTCGAGGCGCGCGAGCGGCTTGCCCGTCTTCGGATCGAGGACGGCGATCCCGGAATCGAACTCGCCACTATGGAACTGAGGCGGAGCCCAGTATGCGACGTACGAGTCGGTCGCGATGCATCCACCAGGAAACACGTTGTGCGTGGGAGCCGCGCGCCACACTTGCTTGCCGTTCGCGAGCGACCACTTCGTCACCGTCCTCGGCCATCGTGAAGCGACGTAGACGGCATCACCGACGACCGCCCATGGCCCCTTTGGCCCTCGGCCCGTGTTGTCTCGTCCAGGCGTGACACTGCCGGCCTCGAAGCCACACCGCCTCTTTCCGTTCATGGTCATCAGGACCGCAGCCTTGTCATCGCGGTGCACGAGGATGCCGTCGGCCGTCGACTCGACGAGACTTCCTTTGACGACGAAACGGCGAGCGTAGTTGCGGTCGAACACCGCGGTCTCACCTTGCGTCGAGACAACCACGGCGTCTCCGTGGAGGAGCACCGCGACAACGAAGTCGGTCGTGGCCGGCCTCAGTTCCTTGACCACCGTGCCCGTCGCGAGGTCGACGACGACAACCGACTCGTGCGTGGCGAGATAAATCCGATCGCCGCCGGAGACCACGTTCTGAATCGCGGCTGCATATTTGTCAGGAAGCACCAGCGCGGTGGCGCGACCATCGCCGGCTCGAACGAGCCGCACCTCGCTCGCGTCCTTGTTGAACGCGACGACACGCCCGTCCGCCAGCGACGTGAGCCCGTGGATCTCGCCAAAGTGGTCATGCTTCGTCAGCGCGCATTCGACGGCCCCGATCAGCTCGCCCGTCGGTAACACGAACATGACCTTGCTCCCGGCCGCGACGGCGAGCGAGCGGTCCGACAGCTCGATGAGACCGCTCGGGTGAGCCGCGAGGGTGATTGCGACGCTGGGACCCGCGACCTTCGGCTTGGTCGCGCTCTTCGCTGGATCGTGCCTCCCTGTCTTCGTGGTTTTCGTCTGCTTCGCGCCGACCTTCTTCTTCGTCGCTGTTTCCTCGACCTTAGCCTTCTGGATGAGCGGGCCCCACTGCGTCGAGTAGTCCGCGAACTTCGCGCCGAGCTCGGCAGATTTCAGGTCGAGCGTGACGCGGGTCCACCCCTTGCCGGGCCGCGGCGTCCTCATCACGCGCACGAATGCGCCCGCGCCGCTCTCAGCCAGATCAATCGCTCCCTCGACCGCGTGCTTCGCCATCGCGAAGAATGCACGGGCGTGGTCGCAGTCCGACTCGATATCGAATGTGCGCTCACATATCGCGTACGGGCCGCTCAGCGTCCACAGCTCGCTCTGGAAGAACTCGGAATAGGCGTGCTCGTCGAACGCGACGATGCCCTTCTCGAGAGCCGCACGGTGCTGAAACCGAAGGATGCCGAGGACCCTGATACGCATTCGCGCGGAGCATATCCGTGAAAGGCGCGACAGCTCAGCGCCGAGCCAAGCGCTATTGCTCAGCCGTTCGAGCGCGGCGTTCGTCGCGCTGACGAACTGCGCGCGGTGGTTGCCCAGCGTGAACGGGATCGCCACGTCGTGAAGCGGCTGCAGCTTCGCAGCCGTAGCGGCTTCTCGAGCACGTTGATGCTTGGCTGGTGGCAAACGACGATGCCGGCTGGCGCGATCACGTAGAAGAATGAGTCGAGCGTCTCGTCCCGCAGATCGCGCCCACCGAGTACTCGTTGGGCGACCCATGCATGCTGTGCGCGTGGCCGGTGAGGGTTCGCTCGTGATGAACGCGCGCGCGCCATGGAGGACCGCGACGACTTTGCGGGCTTGTCCACCCACGTGAAGAGTTCCACTGCTGGGACGTCGCACGCATCATGGCTGCCCGGATCGTGGCTACCTTGACACGGGCCGCTGGGAGCGCGGATGGTCCGTTCATGGCACCGTTTCGTTCGCGCCTCGAAGCCTTCGTCCAGGTGCTGCACTCCCTCCCCGCTACGAGGATGGTCGAGCTCGACATCCAGCCGCCACGGACAGAGGACGAGATCGCGCGAGTACACGAGCGTCTGGGGTTCGAGCTCGACGATCGTTTCTAGGCTCGCGCCATGCCCCGGCTCCACGACTCGGTCCGCGCCGCGTTCCGTCACTTCGCGTTCCGCCTGACCAACGAGACCCTCGGCCTCACCCGGGTCTGGCCCGACGTCGACGCCTGCGCCTACACTCACACCTTCCTGGAGTCGCCCGGCACCTACGGCCCCGCCTGGTCGATCTTCGTGGCCAACCTGTGGGCCGACGAGCACGGCCGTCTCACCCTGTATCCTGATGACGCCTACGACCGCGCAGCGCAGCTCCTCCGCGCGCGGGTCGACCCGACGTACGAGGTCGCGCCACCGTTCGAGGCGGCCGAGCTCGACGCCTCCCTCCCGCGCGCGACGGTCCCCGCGGGCGCGCGCCAGCTGCACGTCGGGGTGCGAACGGCGACCCAGACCCTCGCCGCAGCGCTCGGCGAGGGCCGCCTTGGCGTGCTGACCGGGGCCGAGCCAGGCAAGCTCCTGACCGACGGCTCCTCGGTGATGGAGAGCCTGTGGTCGGTCTTCGCCAACGTCCTCGAGCTGGACGCCGATGGCCGTCCGATCGACCCGCAGCGCGCGATCGACCGCGCTTCGCAGTGGTGGGGTGAGCTCGCCGGTGGGCCGCCGGCCGTTCCGCGACTCGAGTCGTGGGAACTCGAGCTGCCGGTGATGCCCGAGCCCGTCGAGCGGTGACGTGCTACGGCAGGACCACGACCATCGTCTCGCCGCCGCGGCGCTCGGCGCGGTCGGTCGCGAAGCGTGGTTTTCTGCGCCGGCTCGTCGGCATCATCCCACCGCCGCGCCGACACCTGGTTCGCTACGCTGGCGTGTTCGGGCCCGCCAGCAAACACCGCGCAAAGCTCCGCGCACTCGTGCCCACCGATCCCGATCACGCGGCCGACCCGAGCTGCACGCATCCCGAATCCGCTCGCAGCTCGCGTCCCCGCCGACTGCCGTGGGCCGACCTGCTATCGCCGCGTGTTCGCCGACGACGTCCTCCACTGCCCGTGCGGCGGGCGCCGCAGCGTCGTCGCGTTCGTCGCCAATCCCTCGATCGTGCGCGCGGTCCTCGACACCCTCGGCCTTGCCGCCGAACCCGCGACCTTCGCGCCAGCTCGCGCCCCACCCCAGAGCGAGTTCGGGTGGGACGATTCCGCGTAACTGCCGACCGCCTGCCGGTCGGAATGGCCTCGTCCGTCCTCGCCTCGCCCAAACGTCGCCGGACTTGCGTTCGCGGCAGATCCCGAACCTCACCGCCGCCCGCTCCTTTTCCATGCGCCCCAAGCTCGCCCCGGGACCCCTACGCTTGTTCGTCCTTGCCGCCCAAAGAAGGACTCACGCTACTCAACGGCACCCAGCACATGACCGCGATCTGTGGACTGACCGTGCTCGACGGCGAAGCCACGTGCCGGATCGCAGATCTTGCGGGTGCGCTCTCGCTCGAAGCACTGAAGGGCACCGCGCGCGCGTTCGACCCGCGCGTGATCGCCGCGCGGCCGCATCCGGGCCAGATCGCAGTCGCGACGTTCTGGTTCACCCTTACGGAGGCACCGCCAACGACGACGCACGGTTGCATTCGACGCGAATGGGGACGTGGTTCGATCGATCCACGCCGCTCGATCGCGACGGCTCGCTCCCTCGTGTCCGACGCCCGGAGATGGCGATGCATTGCTCGACGCCGACCCTTGATTAACCGGTCGGCGCGAATCATCTACGGCACGCTGCTCTACCGCTGCACGAACAGAATTCCGACGCCTGTCGAGACGTAGAACCCGCCGTCGACGGAGATGACCGTCGAGGCGTGCTGGGTCGAGCTCGCCACGGTATGGGGGAGCTCCAGAACCGGATCGAGCTCGCGCACGAAATTGCCGCCGTGATCGATCCACGACACGCGACCATCCGGTGAAACCTCGAGCGCCGTGGGAGCCGAGGCGTTCGCGACGAACCTCGGAGCTCCACCTGCCTTGGGGATGGCGACGATCACCGCGTTGTCGGCGTTCCCGTTCTGCTCCATCGAGACGAGGAGGTCGTCGCCACGAAGCGCGATCGAGGTCGGCTGGAGATCGAGCAGCGCGACGAGTGTTACGGTGGGAGGGCTCGTCGAAAACTCCACACGAGCGACTGCACCACCGAAGTCCAACGTGTCGAGCAGCCAGTACACCGTCTCGCCCTCGATCGCGTAGCCGATCGAGAACGCGACATCGGCGCGTGGCACCACCCCGACCGCGGTGATCGAGCTGAGGATCCCACTGCCGTCCTTCGCTGGCGTAGTCCCGATCCCTGTTGAAATTTGAGGTGGCGGTCAAACCGACCCCGAGAGGATTCTCGGGGCTCAAAACCGGAGAGACCGCCATGAAGAAGACTGCCAGGAAGACACGACCGACGGAA
>JALZOI010000288.1 GCA_030857245.1 Myxococcota bacterium | reverse complement strand
CCCCGGGGCCGCGCGCGGCCTCGGGGTCTGCGCCATCGAGCCCGTCGAGCCCGAGCCCGTCGGGCCCGTCGAGCCCGTCGAGCCCGTCGAGCCCGTCGCTCGTCGGCGCGGTCGCCGCGTCGCTCGGTGGCTCGCTCATCGTTTCACGCCCGGCTGCTTCGCGAGCCGATCGCGGAGCGCGGCGGTCACCGACGCTCGCACGCCCGTGCGCTCGTGCTCGAGCTCGGTCAACATCCAGAAGTGGAGGACGCGCGTGCCGACGACGGCGAACGAGCGCGAGAACTGCATCCCCGCCGACTCCGCGGCGACGCCGGCGCCCGGCAAGCACAGCTTGCAGAGGCAGGGCAGGCCGACATCGGCGTCGTGGCCAGTCAGGTTGATCAACGGTGCGAGCACGGTGGCGGCGTCGTCGATCCGGCCGGCGGCGTCGAGTGCCTCGGCCGCGGCCTGCCGCACCTCTGCATCCTGCGGGCTCGCCTGCAGCCGGATCAGCAACGAGCTGAGCTCGTCGACATCGCCCCCCATGACCGCGACGATAGGATCGCGGGCCCGCGCGAGCCAGGGCCGAGGGCGAATAACTGATGGCCGCGCTCGGCGCGGGTGGCGGATTTTCGCGAGCAACTGCCTGTCGCCGGCTCGCGATCTGCGGGACGCTCCGTCGATGTTCCGGGCGCTCCTGCTCGATCTGGACGACACGCTGTTCGACCGCGGCGCGGCGTTCCGCGCGTGGGCGCAGGCGGCGGCGCGGGCGCAGCTCGGCCGCTCGCTCGAGCCCGCGGAGCTCGCCACGCTGGTCGCGCTCGACGGCCGGGGCCACCGGCCGCGCGCGGACTTCGCCGCGGATGCCGGTCGTCAGCTCGGACTCGCGATTGATCCGGAGAGCTGCGGCGTCGTCCTGGCGGAGCACGTCGTCCCCGAGCCCGGCGTCCGCGAGCTGCTCGTCACCCTCGGCGCCACCCACCACCTCGCCATCGTCACCAATGGCAGCGGCGCCTCGCAGCGCACGAAGCTGGCGCGGCTCGGGCTCGACACCGCGGTGCACGCCGTCTTCGTATCGGGTGAGCTCGGCATCGCGAAGCCGGCGTCCGGCATCTTCGAGCGTGCGCTGCGCTGGACCGAGCACGCCGCCCGCGACGTGCTGTTCGTCGGCGACGAGCCGGTGATCGATCTCGCACCGGCGGCCGCGCTCGGCATGGCCACCGCGTGGCGCGCGCGCACGGCGTGGCCGAGCGAGCTCGCGCCGCCGACCTACCGCCTCGCCGCGATCGGCGAGCTCGCGGGGGTCTGCGCGTGATCGACATGAACCACATCGTCGGCACGCACGATCTCGCGCTCGTCGTGCTCGATACGCTGCGGCACGACGTCGCCGTCGAGGAGCTGCGAGCGGGGCGCACGCCCAACCTCGCGCGGCTGTTCCCCGACGGCTGGGAGGAGCGGCACAGCCCCGGCACCTTCACGTTCGCGTCGCACGCCGCGTTCTTCGCCGGCTTCCTGCCCACGCCGGCGCGGCCCGGCAAGCACGTGCGCCGGCTCGCGCTCGGCTTCGACGGCAGCGAGACGATCGCGCCGACGACGTGTGTCCTCGAGGGCGCGACGATCGTCGAAGGCCTCGCGGCCCGCGGGTACCACACGCTGTGCGTCGGCGGCACCGGGTTCTTCAACCTCAAGAACCCGCTCGGCCGCGTGCTGCCCGGCCTGTTCGCCGAGCGCCACTGGTCGCCGGCGCTCGGCGTCGCCGATCCGCACTCGTTCGAGCACCAGCTCGAGGTGATCGAGCAGGCGCTCGCGGCGGTGCCGTCCGATCGGCGGACGTTCACGTTCCTCAACGTCTCCGCGCTGCACCAGCCGAATCACTTCTACCTCGCCGGTGGGGCGGCGCGCGATACGCGCGAGTCGCACGCCGCCGCGCTCCGCTACGTCGATGCGCACCTGCCACGGTTGCTCACCGCGCTCGCGGCGCGCGGTCCCGCCTTCCTCATCGCGTGCAGCGACCACGGCACGCTGTATGGCGAGGACGGCTACGTCGGGCATCGGGTCGCGCACCCGATCGTCTCGACCGTCCCTTACGCGGAGTGCGTGTTGTGAGCATCCTCGATGGTTCGCGCTACCAGGCCTACGTCTACGCCTACCCGCACAAGACGGCGTACCGGCCGATCGAGCCGGCGCTGCCGCTCGGACCGCTGTGGGCGCACGAGCGCCGCGACGCGCTGTTCCTCTACGTCCACGTGCCGTTCTGCGAGCAGCGCTGCGGGTTCTGCAACCTGTTCACGCAGCCAGTGCCCGAGGCCGAGCGCATCGACGCGTACCTCGGCACCCTCGAGCGCCAGGTCCGCGTCGTGCGGCGTGCGCTCGACGAAGGTGGCCCGTTCGCGATCGCGCGCGCGGCGATCGGCGGTGGCACGCCGACCCTGCTCGACGCCGGCCAGCTCGAGCGCCTGTTCGCGATGTGCCGCACGATGGGCTACGGCGCCCGCGTGCCACTCTCGGTCGAGACGTCACCGGAGACCGCGCTCCCGGACCGGCTCGCGGTGCTGGTCGGGCACGGCGCGGATCGGATCAGCATGGGCGTGCAGAGCTTCGTCGATGCCGAGGTCAAGGCGGTCAATCGCCCGCAGCAGGTCGGCGAGGTGCACCGCGCCATCCGCGCGATCCGGGATGCCGGTCCCGCCAACCTCAACCTCGACCTGATGTATGGCCTGCCCGGTCAGACCGCGGAGACCTGGGAGCACTCGCTCGCGTCCGCGCTCGAGTATCGGCCCGAGGAGCTCTACCTCTATCCTCTCTACGTCCGCCCGCTGACCACGCTCGGCCGCAAGCAGGTCGAGGCGCAGGATCGCCATCGCGTCGAGCTCTACGATCAGGCCGGGGACCGGCTGCGCGGTGCGGGCTATCGCCAGGTCTCGATGCGGATGTGGCGGCGCGCCGATGCGGCGAGCGCGAACGGGCCCGTGTACTGCTGCCAGGGCGACGGCATGATCGGCCTCGGCGTCGGCGCACGCTCGTACACGCGCACCGTGCACTACTCGTCGGAGTGGGGCGTCGGGGCGCGCAGCGTGCGTGGCATCATCGATCGCTGGATCACGCGCACCGACGAGGAGCTCGCGGTCGCCGACTACGGGTTCGTGCTCGACGCTGCCGAGCAGCGCCGACGCTGGCTGATCCTGTCACTGCTCTCCGACGAGGGCCTCGACGTCACGGCGTACGCCGCGCGGTTCGGCAGCGACCCGTTCGCCGACGCGCCCGCGCTCGCCGAGCTCGAGCCGCGCGGCTTCGCGCACCGCACCACCGTCGGCGAGGCGGTCCACCTGGTGCTCACGCCGGAGGGGCTCGCCCGCGCGGACGCGATCGGGCCGTGGCTGTTCTCGGATGCGGTCACCCGCCAGATGGCGAGCTACGAGCTGACGTGAGCCTGCGGCTCGACATCCTGTATCGCGGCCCGCTCGCGAGCTGCAACTACGGCTGCGAGTACTGTCCGTTCGCGAAGCGCAAGGACACGCGCGACCAGCTGACGACGGATCGCACGGCGTGGCAGCGGTTCGTCGCGCGGGTCGCGGGGCTACCACCCGAGGATCGCGTCGGCATCCTCGTCACGCCATGGGGCGAGGCGCTGATCCGGCGGTGGTACCAGCAGGGCCTCGCGCAGCTCTCGCACCTGCCGCAGGTCACGCGGGTCGCCGCGCAGACCAACCTCTCGGGCTCGCTCGCCTGGATCGCCGACGCGCGGCCCGAGCGGCTCGCGCTGTGGTGCACGTACCACCCCGAGTGGACGACGCTCGAAGCCTTCCTCGCGCAGTGCCGCCGGCTCGATGCGGCCGGCGTCGGCTACTCGGTCGGCGTCGTCGGCCAGCGCGAGTACGCGGATGCCGCGCGTGCGCTGCGTGCCGCGTTGCCGCCGCAGACGTACCTGTGGATCAATGCGGTCAAGGCGCTCGCGTACACGCCCGACGAGCTCGCCGGCTGGGAGGCGATCGATCCGCTGTTCCGGATCAACGCCCAGCGCTGGCCGAGCCGGGGCGCGGCGTGCGGCGCCGGCGAGCGCGCGATCACCGTCGACGGCGAGGGCACGATGCGGCGCTGCCACTTCATCAAGGATCCGATCGGCAACTTCTACGACGAGCGCTGGCGCGACGCCCTCGTGCCGCGCGCGTGCACGAACGTCGATTGCCACTGCCACATCGGCTACGTGCACCTCGACTACCTCGAGCTCGACAAGGTCTTCGCGACCGGGCTCCTCGAGCGCATCCCGGTACCCGAGGCCCGCGGCGGCAGCGGGCTCCGGCTGCCCGTCCTGCGCTGAGTGGCGGGAGCTTTGGTGGGGGGGGCGCGTGCTTCCTCGGAAACCGACGTGTGCTTCCTCTGAAGCGGGCGGCGGGCAACAGGCAGCCGGCAACGGGCAACGGGGAGAGGTGACGTGTGCTTCCTCTGAAGCGGGCGGCGGGCAACAGGCAGCCGGCAACGGGCAATGGGGAGAGGTGACGTCCTCTGAAGCGGGCGGCGGGATGTTCCCGGATCGCCGGTCGCCCGCTGCCTGTTTCTGAGGAAGCACACGCGTCGCCATTGCTCATTGCCCGCTGCCTGTTGCCTGTTTCTGAGGAAGCACACGCGTCCCCATTGCTCATTGCCCGCTGCCCGCTGCCTGTTGCCTGTTTCCGAGGAAGCACACGCGTCCCCATTGCTCATTGCCCGCTGCCCGCTGCCTGTTTCCGAGGAATCCCACGCGTCCAATGGCTCACGGCCCGTCGAGGTCGAGATCGAGCGTGTCGATCGGCAGGCGCTCGTCGCCGATGATGTGCTTCGCGATGCCCGTGAGCGAGGCGCGCTGCGGCTGCGTCAGCCGGTCGAAGGGCAGGACGAGCTCGCGGAGCTGCGTGAAGGCGGCGCGGTGGGCGATCAGGATCGCGAGATCCTGTGGGCTGAGGTTGCCGGCGGAGAGCTCGAGCGCCTGGAGCTGGCCCGCGAGCGGCGAGGCGGCGAGCTCGCGGAGGATCGCGCCGGCGAACGGGGCACCACGGATCTTGAGGTGCGTGAGCGCGGGGAGGTCCGTGCGGGTCAGCAGCGGCCGCAGATCCTGGAAGTCGGCGGTCGTCGAGCCGATCCGGCTGCACAGCCGGAGCTCGAGCCGCTCGAGCCGGGGCCACGGCGCGCGGGCGATCGCCGCGACGGTGCGATCTCCGAGGCTGGTCGCGAGGAAGCGCGCGCGGCGGACGGCCGGGATCTCGAGGGGGCCGACGTCAAACGTGCGCGCCGTGATCGCGAGGCGCTCGAGGTTCGGGACCGCCGGCCACAGCGCGGCGATGTCGCCGAGGTGCGCACTCGCCCGGAGCTCGAGCTCGACGAGCGTCGCCGGCGCGCCCCCGACCAGGTGCTCGAGGCAGCGCCGCGCCGGGATCAGCGACGACGCGCGCAGGTGGAGCTCGCGCAGGAACCGCGCGGACGGGTGGCGGAGCAGCCGCGCGAGCTGCTCGTCGATGCCATGCGCGCCGTGATCACCGAGCTCGACGTGATGGATGAACCCAGCGCGCCAGCGCACGGGCCCGATCACCCAGTCGCGCGGATCGCCGGCGATGTCCACGAGCTCGCCGAGCAGCGTCGCCGCGTGCTTCGCGAGGTAGCGGCCGACGGCCGCGTGCGCCCGCGTCTTGATCGCACCGTCCCGCGTGATCGCGGCGGCGGCGAGCTGGAGCGCGATCAGCTCGCCGCGCGGATGGCCCTGGCGCTGCAGCCAGTCGCCGTACACCGCGTACGCGGCGACGTCGTCGGGTTCCTCGTCGATCCGCGCCTCGAGGGCCAGCCGCTGCTCGTCGATCGGCGGCTCGTCGACCGCGGCGACCACCGGCTCCGGCACCGCCACCAGCCGGAAGCCAGCCCGTTGCTGCTCGACGACGAGCCGATCGTGGGTCTCCCGCGCGGCCTCGGGGGTGGCGTGATAGCGCGTGGCGCTCCGGCCCTTGTTGCCGATCTTGCCGTGCTTGGTCGTGACGAGCGTGCCCTCGCAGGAGACCTGCCAGAACTGATCGTCGAGCTCGTAGCGCGGCATCTTGCTAGCTTAGCTAGCTAGCACGCCGCAGGCGGTCGATCTGCCAGCCGAAGACGTCGAGGCCGTCGCGCGTCAGGTTGGGCAGCAGATCACCGAAGGCGTTGCCCTCGAGGATCCGGTGCGCGCGCAGCGCGGGCTCGAACATCAGGTCGACGCCGACGTGGAACGCGCCGCTGTCCTGCTGGACGTGGACGCAGCTCGCCATCGCGGCGTCCCACGCGGCAGGCGGGACGCGGGCGCGCAGCGCCTCGACATCGCCGCGCCGGCCACCGAGGTGGAGGTTCGTGATCGGATGCGGCGCCGCGCGCATCACCACGAACGCAGCCACGCCATCGATCGTGACGACCCGGAGATCGAAGTAGTCGCCGTCGCCCGTGCCTCCATCGCGCGCCTTCGGGATCGCGCGCTCGACCTGGGCACCCTCGGCGAGCAGGAACCCGAGCAGGCGGTCGAGGCCCCGCCGCGCGGTGAGGTGTTGCAGCTTGCGGGTGTTGTAGCGCGCCCGGCCGGTATCCTCGACGGTGGTGAGCGCGTGCTCGCCGGTGGCGTCGTGCGTGAAGATCGCGAGGCACGACGCGGACGACGCCGATGCCACCTTCACGAACACCTGTGGCCAGCCCGCGGTGCGCATGCGGGCGCGCAGGTCGTCGACCGCGAGCACGGGCCCGCCGGGCAGCGGCTCGGGCACCGGGATGCCAAGCGCACCCCACCGCGCCGAGGTCACACGCTTGTCGAACAGCCTCGCGATCGCTGCCGGCGGCTGCACGATGCGCCACGCCGGGCGCGTCGCGAACACCGCCGCGAGCTCGTCGAGCACGGCCACGAAGCCGAGGTGGTGCTGGCGCGGATGCACGATCCGCCCGACCTCGCGCGGGGTCCGGGCCAGCTCGGCGGCGGAGATCGCGGCGTACCCCTCGGCGCGCGCGGGTGCCTCGCCGCGCCGGAGCAGCGCGTGCTCGACCTCGTCATCCTCACCCGCCGAGTCGATGCGCACGATCGCGGGAGCGGATGGTAGCGCGTCGAGCAGTGCCGCGGGCGCGCCGGGCTCGAGCAGCGTGAGCCACGGGATGACGTGCGCAGCCGGCATGCCCTGCGCGGCGAGCGCGTCCTGGAACAGCGTCACCCGGCGGTTCACCGGATTACCGATCAGCACGAACGGCGGCGCCCCGCGCGCGGAGTCCCGGTCGCGCTCGCTCACTCGCCGACGGAGACGTAGCGGTACTCGGGATCCTCGTCCGCGCGCAGCTCCTTCGCCACGACCGACTTCGCCATGCCCTTGAGGCTCGCGACGCCCGCCTTGGTGACGTACGTGTCGCTGACGTCGAGCACCTCGAGGTGGGTGAACGCGTCCTTGTGTTCGGCGAGCACGCCCGCACCCTCGTCGGTGAGGATCCCCATCGACAGGTCGAGCTTCTTGAGCTGCCGCAGGAGCTTGGCCTTGGGCAGCGCGCCGCACAGCTCGTTCGTGAACTGCGCGTTCTTGAGGCCGAGGGTCGTGAGCTTCGGCAGGTCGGTGCGCGCGAGCAGCGGCAGGACGTCCTTGACGCTCGCGTCACCACCATACTCGTCGGTGCCGTACCAGATCTCGAGGTGCTCGAGGTTGGGGCACGCGGCACTCGCGATCGCCTTCGCGCTCGCCTTGCTGAGGCCACCGGTCCGGAACTCCGCGTGCTTCAGCTTGCCGAGCTCGAGCGTGCCGAGCGCGAACTCGCCGCCCTGGACGATCAGGTGCTCGAGGTTGGGCAGCGCCTTCCACAGCTTGCCCATGTTGCCGACGTGGTACCAGGACATCTCGGTGTCGTCGGGGTACTCGAAGTCGCCGACGTGCAGCTTGCGCAGCGTGGGCGGCGCCTTCTTCGCGAGGATCGCGAACACGTCATCGAGCGTGCTCTCGTTCGGATCGTCGTTGAACGTCAGCGTCAGCTCGGTCAGGAAGCGCCCCGACGGATGGCGCAGCAGCTGATCGAGGATCTCGGCGATGGTGCCGTCGAAGTCGGAGTCCGCGTACTGGTTGTGGGACAGCGCGGCCGCGTGGATGTAGCCAAACTTCCAGGTGAACGCGTCCTTCTCGCCGTGGTCGTACTGCTTGGTGTGCGCGGCGAGCGGGCCGAGGAAGTAGTCGGCGTGCTTCTCGAGCAGCTTGGTCGCCGGGCCCAGCTTGTTCGCGACCTGGAGGGCGATCAGCTCGCCGCGCGGA
The DNA here is from genome assembly GCA_030857245.1 of Myxococcota bacterium. Classification (GTDB taxonomy): domain Bacteria; phylum Myxococcota_A; class Polyangia; order Haliangiales; family Haliangiaceae; genus JABFXX01. The sequence continues at coordinate 408 of JALZOI010000288.1, read as the reverse complement.
TCGCCCTGTTCCTGCAGCCAGTCGGCGTAGACCTTGTACGCGTCGAGATCGTACGGGTCGGCGAGGATCGCCTTCTCGAGGTCGGGGTTGCGGTGCTCGGCGCCGCCGCCCGCGTCGCCGCCGGCGCCCTTCTCGACATAGCCCTTCTTCGTCTTCTCGGTGACGAGCTTGTCGTACTCCTTGAACGCGTCCGCCTTGGAGTCGAAGTCCTTCTCGGTCTGCTGCCCCGCGGTGCCGATCTTGCCGTAGCGCGTGGTGACGCTGGTGTCGTCCATCGCGATCTCCCAGAACTTGCTCGACGAGCCCTCGACGAACTCGAAGTAGCGAGCGCCCGGCGTCCCGGAGGCCGACGACGCGGCCGCGGGCTTCGCGGCGGCGGGCTCGGGGGCGGGCTTCGCGGCCTTCGCC
>JALZOI010000913.1 GCA_030857245.1 Myxococcota bacterium | reverse complement strand
GCGGTGGCCTCGGCAGCATCGGAGGCAACGACGCCGGCCTCCGCCGCGCTGCCGCGTCGCGAGGTCGCGACCATCCACGCCGTGTACCCGACCGCGAAGCCGAGCAGCCCGCCACACTCGAGCGCCGACACGCGGGCATCGAGCAGCACCAGCGGCACCAGCGAGGTCGCGACCAGCAGCACGGGCACCTCGCGACGGACGATCTGGCGGTCGACCAGCGAGACGCGCACCAGGGCGGACACCCCGAGGATGAGCCCGAGGTTGGCGATGTTCGACCCGATCACGTTGCCGAGCGCGATGGCGCCCTGACCCCGGAGGCCCGCGCCGATCCCGACGACGAGCTCGGGCGCCGACGTCCCGTAGGCGACGACGGTGAGCCCGATGATCAGCGGGCGGATGCCGAACGAGCGCGCGAGCCCGGCGGCGCCGCCGACGAGCCACTCGGCGCCGAAATAGAGCAGCGCGAGACCGACGACGAGCTGACCGATGTCGAACGCGATCATCCGTGCATCATACGCAGGGCGCGCCCGCGGCGGCAGCTCGCAGCAGCGTCGTGACGAGCCCATCGGCCGAAGCCGCCGCGAAGTAGGCGACGTCGGCGACGATCACGAGCTTGCCGCGCGCCCGAGAGATGCTGACGTTGAGGAGGTTCGGCGCGTCCGTGACGAGGGCGCTCGGCCGCATCGGGGCCGCGTCCACCAGGTCGAGCAGGATCGCGTCGCACTCGCGACCCTGGAACCGGTGGATGGTGTTGCACTCGACGACGTCGGCGATGCCCCGGACGGCGAGCAGCCGGCGGATCTCCGCGGCCTGGGCGGCGTACGGCGTGATCACACCGATCGAGGTCGTGCCCGCGAGGACCGCCTCGTGCGCGAGGTCGGCGGTGAGCTCGGCGGACGCTCGGTTGAGGCGCGAGCTGCCCTTCGCGGAGCGCTCGCAGCTCGTCCGACCGCGGGTATCGACCACGGTGATCGGGGCACCGGGGAACGGGGCCCGCGCGGCGATCGCCTCGGTCGCGGCGCGATCGGCCGCGTGGACCAGCCTGCCGCCGTAGAAGGTGCCGCCGACCAGCGCGCCGATCGCGGGGTGCATGCGGTACTGCACCTCGAGCATCGCGACGACCTCGGAGCGGGTCGGATCGGGGATGGTGACGTCGAACACGTTGCGGCCGATCGCGCGGCGGACCTGCGCGTCGTTCGATTGCACGATCGGCGGCAGCTGGCGGGGATCGCCGACGACGATCGCCCGGCCGGTGCAGAGGCAGGCCGCATAGAACAGCGCCGGCAGCGAGGCCATGCCGGCCTCCTCGGCGATCAGCACGTCGAACCGCTGCTCGGCCATCACGGGCGCGAGGTGCGCGTTGGTCAGCGTGCACATCACGACGCGCGCGTTCGCCACGAGGCGCGCCTCGAGATCCCGATCGGCGGCGGTGAGGGCGGTCACGCGAGCCCGCGCGAGGACCAGCACGCGTTCGAGCCGCGCGATCCGCAGGTCGATCGCGCGCGCCTGGGCCGCGGTCGGCACGTTCGCGATCAGCTCGGCGAGCCCCGGTGAGAACACGCCGGCGAGGGCGGTGGCACGCAGCCGGGCGACCGGCGCGCCGAACATCGACTGCTGCGTGACGATGGCGGGGGCGAGCTCCGCGGCGAGGGCCCGGGCATAGCGCACCTGCGGGATGACCTCACCGATGCGGGCGCGGAGTCGGTCGAGCGAGGCCCGGTGAGCGCCGTGCTCGCGCGCCACGAGGTCCCCGAGCTCCGCGCCGAACGTCTCGGCGGAGCTCCGCCCGAGCCGGATCAGCGTGCCGGCCGCGACCGCCGCGGCGAACCACGGCTGCCGCGAGAGCTTCGCGAGGATCTGATCGATCGCGGCGTTCGTCGTCGAGGCGAGCAGGATGCGCTGGTCCTGGGCGAGCAGCTCCTCGACGACGTGGGTGAGCGTGACGGTCTTGCCGGTCCCGGGCGGGCCCCAGATGAACGCGAGGTCGCTGTCGCTGCACAGCTGGACCGCGGCGAGCTGGCTCGCGTCGAGCCCCGCGTGATCGCAGCGCAGCGCTGTCGGCGCGCGGCTGGGCGGGTGCTTGCCGAACAGGCGCAGCGCGAGGGCGACCCCGTGGCGCTCGACGGCGAGGTCCGCGAGGGCCTGCAGCAGGCGATCGTAGAGGAACCACGGGGCCACGACGAGCACGATGGGTGTCGAGGTGACGTCGATCGCCTGGGTCGCGATCAGCGTGAGCCGCGCGTCCTCGCAGCGCTCGATGGTGACGCGCTGCTCGCCGCGCCCCGATCGCAGCGAGCACACGGTCCCGGGTGCGAGCTGGTCGCTCGCGGACCCGAGCTCGAAGCGGTAGCGCAGCGAGCCGAGATCGTCGCCGCGCGTCAGCGGGATCTCGAACGCCTCCGCCGACGCCTGCATCGCCGCGAGCTCGCCCTCGATGCCGCGCCGAAAGGCGGCGACGAAGCGTGCGAGCAAGTCCTCCATCGAGGGGTGACTGTCGCGCGATCGGCGCGCCGATACCACCTGCCGAGCTCCGCGGGCTGCTCGCTCAGCGGCCGCACTGCGCGGCGGCCCGGCGCGCGGCCGGAGCGCTCTGCGTGTCCCCGCGGGCGATCGCGGCGAGCTTGCCC
>JALZOI010000912.1 GCA_030857245.1 Myxococcota bacterium | reverse complement strand
CTGGTCGGCGGCCTCGCGCGGGCGCCCGGCATCGGCGAGGGCGTCGGCGAGCTGGGAGCGCAGGTCGCGGCGCTCGGCGTCGCTCCACTGCGGGCCCTGGAGCGCGATCTCGTACCACCGCGACGACCGATCGAAGTCGAGACGATCGCGCGCCTCCTCGCCGGCGCGGCGCGCGTGCTTCGCGGCGTGCTCGAGATCCGCGGCGCCGTACCAGTGACGCGCGAGCTGCTCGGCGGTCCCGCTACCGGCGAGCGCCGTCGCGAGGGCGCGATGGTGGCTCGCGCGCTGCTCGGGGGTGAGCTGACCGAGGAGCGCGACGCGGATGCGCTGGTGGTGCGGCTCGATGGTGTCATCAGCGCGCGAGCCCGAGATCCGCACGACGCGCTGGGCCCGCAGCTGCGTGAGCAGGCGTGACAGCTCCGCGCTGGCGACCGCGTTCACCGCAGCGAGCACGCGACGAGGCAGCGGCTCGCCCGCGACCGCCACCAGCTCGGCGACGAGCCGCGCAGCCTCACCGAGGCTATCGATGCGGTCGGCGAGCATGGCGTCGAGGCCCTTGCCGGCGACCTCCTCGATGCTGCGGCCCTGCAGGTAGCGCGTGAGCTCGATCAGCAACAGCGGGCTGCCGTCCGCCTCGCGCACGAGCCGGCTCGCGGTCTCGACGTGGTCCTCGCCGAGGTGCGAGAGCGCGATCGCCGTGGCCGTGTCGTCGGGCAGCGGCCCGAGATCGAGCAGCGTGGGCTCGGCATCCATCCGGTGCACGAGCTCGACGACGCCCTCGCTCTCCTCGGTGCGCGTGGCCAGGATCAGGAGCACCGGCGGCGGATCGGGGGCGCGCATCAGATCCGCGAGCAGCGCAGTGGTGTCGCGATCGACCCACTGCATGTCGTCGAGGAACATCACGACCGTGTGACGCTCGCCGAGCCGCTGCAGCGTCTCGCGCAGCGCATCGAAGGCGAGGGTGCGGCGCGCCTGGGCGTCGGCGACGAGGCGCGTGCGCGGCGCACCCGCGATCGCGGGCACGCGATCGAGCACGGGAAACAGCATCGGCAGCAGGCACGCGTCCCGCGGTAGCAGCCACTCGGCGTCGCCGCGCGGCAGCCGGAGCCACCAGTCGCTGAGCTCGTCGATCAGGTGATCGATCGCCTTGTAGGGGACGTCTTCACGATCGAGGCAGCGGCCGCGCAGCAGTAGCACGTCGGGGTGGATCGCGCGCACGCGGTCGAGGAAGCGCGCGACGAGTGCGGTCTTGCCCATGCCCGACGGTGCGCGCACGATCGCGACCGACGCGCGCTGGTTCGCCAGGGGTGCGAGGGCACCCTCGAGCACGGCGAGCTCGGCCTCGCGGCCGGTGAAGCCACCCTCGCGCGAGATGCTGAGCTGCGGCGCGCTCAGCCGATCGGTGTCGGTGATCCCGAGGCGGCGGAGCAGCGCGGGCCCACTCGGCCGATCCGCCGGATCACGCTCGAGCAGCGCGACGCAGAGCTCCGCGAGATCGGGCGGCACGTCATGGGCGACCCGCGACGGGTGCGGCGCGGGGCTGGCGAGCTTCTCGAACAGGACGCGCGTCGGCACGCCCTCGAACGGCAGCCGGCCGGTGAGCGCCTGGAACAGCACCACCCCGACGGCGTACCAGTCCGCCGCCGGGGTCAGCGGGACGTCACCGGCGCACTGCTCGGGCGCCATGTACGCGACGGTGCCGACGATCTCGTCCGCGGTGTGGCGGCGCTCGAGCTCCGCGACCAGGCCGAAATCGAGGAGGACCACGCGCCCGTCGCTCGTGACCTGGATGTTCGACGGCTTGACGTCGCGATGGATCTTGCCGGCGGCGTGCAGCGCGTGGAGCCCGCGCCCGAGCTGCGGCAGCGCCGCGCGGAGCCGGTCCAGATCGCACGGGCTCGCCTGCGGCACGAACGGCGGAGGCAGCGTCGCGTGGGCCCCGGACCCGCGCGGCGATGACGGCAGCGCGGGCGGCGGGGTGACGACGACCGGCGCGACCGGCGTGCGCGCGGTCGAGGCGATCCCGAGCAGGTCATCGACGGGGCGTCGCCACAGGTGGGCCAGCAGATCGACACCGTCGAGGAGCTCCATCGTGAAGAAGCACGACTCGTTCGCGACCACGAGCTCGTACAGCGCGACGAGGTTCGGGTGCGAGAGATCCGCGAGCGCGCGGAACTCGCGCTTCAGGCGGTACACCTTCTCGACGTCGGGGCGATCGATCGTCTTGAGCGCGATCTTCTGGCTGCGCTCGACGTCCTCGACCTCGTAGACCACGCCCATGCCGCCGGCGCCGATCCGCCGCACGACCTGATACCGGTCGATCGAGCTGAAGAGCTCCGTCATCCCCCGCGCGATCGTACACGGGGGAGCGTGCGAGCCGCCCATCCGGGCCGCTTCGTTTTTGCCGCAGGAGGCTGCTGCTCCCGCTCAGCCGCCGCGGAGCCGGCGAGCGAGCTGGCTGAACGGGTACACCGTGGCGCGGATCCCGTTGCGCAGCCCGAGCGGCCGCACGGCGCGGCCCTGCCGGAACATCGAGGTGCGGAGCGTGCGGTCGTCGATCGGCAGCCGCTCGAGGAGCCGGAGCTCGGCGACCTCGGTCGCGGCGCCGCCCGCGTGCACGGACAGCGTGAAGCG
>JALZOI010000015.1:8104-26908 GCA_030857245.1 Myxococcota bacterium | reverse complement strand
CCGAGGAGCTCGCGACGACGCTCAACAATGCGTTCGGCCAGCAGCAGCAGCGCCAGGGTCGCCCGGGCGCGCCGGCCGGCCCCGGGCAGCCCGCGCCGGTCGCGCCGAGTCCGCTCGACGGCGCCTCGCTCGAGGGCCAGGTCCGCGTGATCGGCGACAAGGCCACCAACTCGCTCATCATCATGGCCTCGGGTCGCGACTTCATGGCGGTCCGCGAGGTCGTCAAGCGCCTCGATCAACCGCGCCGCCAGATCTTCATCGAGGCGCTGATCCTCGAGGTCCAGATCAACAAGCAGCTCAACATCGGGTCGAGCTCGCACGGTGGCTACCCGACGAGCGGCGGCGATCTGATCATCGGCGGCGTCCAGACGCCCGACCTCAAGTCGCTCAACCTGTCGTCGTTGATCAGCGCCACCGGCCTGATCGGCGGCCTGATCGGCGCGCCGCTCACCAACTCGCAGACGTTCCTCGGCACCAGCATCCCGTCGTACGGGATCCTGTTCCAGGCGCTCGCGTCGCAGGACAACACCAACATCCTGTCGGCGCCGCACGTCATCGCGATCGACAACGAGAAGGCGGAGTTCTCCGTCGGCAACAACATCCCCTACAAGGCGGGCCTGTCGTTCGGCGGCATCGGCCTGCCGGCGAACGGCCAGTCGCTGCCGGGCTCGATCGGTCAGAACATCCAGCGCGAGAAGCTGAACCTGACGCTCAACGTCACGCCGCACATCTCGAGCAACGACGCCGTCCGCCTCGAGATCGAGCAGGAGACCAAGGACATCGGCGGTCAGGACCCCGAGCTCGGGCCGACCTGGAGCGAGCGCAAGCTGAAGACCCAGGTCGTCGTCCACGACCAGCAGAGCGTCGTCATCGGCGGCCTGATCCAGGAGCGCGACATCTACAGCGTCACCAAGGTGCCGCTGCTGGGCGACATCCCGATCCTCGGCTACCTCTTCAAGTACTCGAAGAAGACCAAGCGCAAGACGAATCTCTTGATCCTGCTCACGCCCTACATCATCAAGGACCAGCTCGACCTCCAGTCGATCCGCGAGCGCAAGGTGCGCGAGCGCGACGAGTTCGTGCGGTCCTTCACGACGCTCAACGAGATGAAGTATCAGCCCCGCATCGACTACCGCCGCAAGCGCGGCGTGGTCGAGGAGATCAACCGCGCGATCCTCTCCGTCGAGCAGGACATGGAGATGATGCGCAACATGGGCGCCCGGCAGGGTGTCGTCGACGGTCCGATCGACTACGCGCCCTCCGGCATCGAGTCGCCCGACGGAGGCCGCTAGATGGCCACGCCCGGCTTTGCCATGCCCCATCCGGGGCGCGGCGGGGGCGAGTACCCCGTGGGGCCGTTGCCTCCGCTGATCGGCGAGATCCTCGTCGGGAGCTGCGGCGTGGCGCCCGAGTCGATCGAGCGCGCGCTCACCAAGCAGCGCGAGGAAGGCGGCCTGCTCGGCGAGGTCCTGGTGCGGCTCCGGCTGATCGACGAGGACCAGCTCGCGCTCGCGCTCTCGCTGCAGTCGGAGATGCCGTACCTGCGCGACCTGCCGCGGCCCGATGACATCCCGGCCGAGCTGATCGCCAAGCTCCCGATCAACTTCGCGCGCCAGCGCCTCGTGCTGCCGCTCGGGCGTGACACCACGGGCCGCGTGATGGTCGCGGTCGCGGACCCGACGGCGGTCGACGTGATCGACGCGGTCGGCGTGCTGCTCGCCGAGCCGGTCGAGCCCGTCGTGGTCTCGAGCGTCAAGATCATCGACCACATCAACAAGACGTACACCCGGCTCCGCGGCGGCGCCGAGCTCGAGGAGGGCGCGAAGAAGGATGACGCCGAGAGCGAGGAGTTCCAGTCCGAGGAGCTCGTCGACATGCTCGACGCCAACGACGAGGCCCCGATCATCCGGTGGGTGAACTCGCTGATGTTCCAGGCCGCGAAGGACCGCGCCTCCGACATCCACATCGAGCCCGGCGAGCGCGACATCGTCGTGCGCTACCGGATCGACGGCGTGCTGCGCGAGGCCAAGCGCGCCCCGAGCAAGTTCAAGGCGTCGATCACCGCCCGCGTCAAGATCATGGCCGGCCTCAACATCGCCGAGAAGCGCCTGCCGCAGGACGGCCGCATCCGCCGCAAGATGGCGGGCAAGGACATCGACATGCGCGTCGCGACGGCGCCGACCGCCGGCGGCGAGCGCGTCACGATCCGGCTCCTCGATCGCAGCTCGGTGCTCCTCGGCCTCCCCGACATCGGCTTCGCGACCGATCACCTCGACGGCATCCGCAGCATCATCAAGCGCCCGCACGGCATCTTGCTCGTCACGGGCCCGACCGGCTCGGGCAAGACGACCACGCTGTATGCGTGCCTCTCCGAGATCAACGCCCCCGACATCAACATCCTCACCGTCGAGGACCCGGTCGAGTACCAGCTCGAGGGCATCTCGCAGACGCAGGTCAACTCGAAGATCGACCTGACGTTCGCGTCGGGGCTGCGCTCGTTCTTGCGCCACGATCCGGACGTCATCATGGTCGGCGAGATCCGCGACCGCGAGACCGCCGAGGTCGCGATCACCGCGTCGCTGACCGGTCACCTCGTGCTCTCGACGGTGCACACGAACGACGCCGCCGGCGGCATCACGCGCCTCGTCGACATGGGGATCGAGCCGTTCCTCGTCGCGTCGTCGCTCGTCGGCCTGCTCGCCCAGCGCCTCGTCCGCAAGCCCTGCTACGAGTGCGCGCGCACGGTCCGTCCCAGCGAGGAAGTCCTCCGCGAGCTCGGCCTCGACCCGGCGACGTTCTACGCCGGCGCGTACGAGTTCCCGCTGGTCAAGGGCGTGCGCCCGCCGCCCGCCGGCACGGTGTTCGAGCCGGTCGGCTGCGCGATGTGCAACCAGCTCGGCTATCGCGGCCGGACCGGCATCTACGAGCTGCTGATGATCAACGAGCCGGTGCGCCGGCTGACGCTCGACAAGGCCGACGCGGGCGCGATCCGGAACGCCGCGATCGATGCCGGCATGGTGTCGCTGCGGTTCGACGGCGCTCGCAAGTGCGTGCAGGGCATGACCACCCCCGAGGAGGTCATGCTCGTGACCGCGGAGAGCGGAGACTAGCGATGCCGATGTACGCCTTCAAAGGCATCGCCTCGAGCGGCAAGACGACGTCGGGCGTGCGCGATGCCGAGTCGCCGAAGGCGCTGCGCCAGGCGCTGCGCAAGGACGGCGTCCTCGTCACCAGCTTCGAGCTGTCGCGCGGCGGCAAGCTCGCGAAGGAGCAGAACGCCCGTAAGGGCGGGCTGTCGCGCGACGTCGATCTCGGCGGCTTCCTCGGCGGCGTCAAGAAGACCGAGGTCGCGGTGTTCACGCGGCAGATGGCCACGCTGCTGCGCGCCGGGATCCCGCTCGCCGAGGCGCTTGGTGCGCTCGTCGAGCAGATCACGAACATGCGGCTGAAGACGCCGGTCGCCGAGGTCCGGACCGCGGTGAACGAGGGCAGCTCGCTCGCCGATGCGATGGGCAAGCACCCGCGGATCTTCGACGAGCTCTACGTCTCGATGGTCCGCGCCGGCGAGCTCGCCGGTAACCTGGACGAGGTGCTGACGCGCCTCGCCGACTTCCTCGAGGGCGCGCAGAAGCTCAAGAGCAAGGTCCAGAGCGCGATGATCTACCCGATGGTGATGGTCGTCGTCGGCGGCATCATCATGTCGGTGCTGATGATCAAGGTGGTCCCCGAGATCACCTCGATGTTCACCCAGCAGGGCAAGACCCTGCCGCTCAACACCCGCATGCTGATCGGCTCGTCCAACTTCATGGGCGATCACTGGAAGGCGATGCTGCTGGTGATCGTCACCGTCAGCGTGCTGTTCGGGAAGTGGAAGAGCACGCCCGAGGGCAAGCGGACGTGGCACTCGTTCGTGCTCAACCTCCCGGTGCTCGGGCAGCTGGTCCGCACCATCAACGTCAGTCGGTTCGCGCGCACGCTTGGCACGATGCTGGAGAGCGGTGTGCCGATGTTGCGCTCGCTGGAGACGGCGAAGCAGATCATGGGCAACGTCATCCTCCAGAACGCCGTGGAGGACGCCAAGCGGGCGGTCTCCGAGGGCGAGTCGCTGGCCCAGACGTTGAAGAAGTCGGGACAGTTCCCATCGACGATGATCCACATGGTCGCCGTCGGCGAGCGCGCCGGTCAGCTCGAGCAGATGCTCGATCGCGTCGCGGCTACCTACGATGCCGAAGTCGACACCAAGCTCTCGCGGTTCACCGCGCTGCTCGAGCCCGTGATGCTCGTGGTCATGGGCGGCGCCGTCGCCTTCATCGTGTTCTCGATCCTGCAACCCATCATGGACCTCGGTCAGCTGTCCGGCCCGAAGTAATCAAGGAGAACGTCATGTCGCTACGCCATCGCCTCAGCTCTCTGCTCGCCCAGCAGTCCTCCGCCCGCCCCGAGTCCCGCGGCGCCCGCCTCGGCCGTCGCGCGCAGCGCGGCATGACGCTGCTCGAGATCATGATCGTGCTCGCGATCCTCGCGCTGATCATGGGCCTCGTCGTCGGTCCTCGCGTCATGAAGATGTTCGGCGAGTCGAAGGGCGAGACCACGAAGATCAAGGTCCGCAAGTTCGCGCACGAGGCGTACCCGTCGTGGGCGGCCGCGCACCAGGACAAGCAGTGCCCCGACAAGCTGCAGGACCTCAACGAGTACGCCAACGATCAGTCGAAGGAAGCCACCAACGACGGGTGGGGCCGGCCGCTCAAGATGACGTGCGGCCCGACCAACGCGCCCGGCGTGAAGGGCCTCGGCGTGATGTCGTTCGGCGAGGACGGCCAGGAGAACACCGCCGACGACATCAAGTCCTGGGAGTAGCCGCCGCCACCTGACGAGCCCCGATGACCACCACCGGCCCACATAGACCTCGCAGATCGCGCAGCGCCGGCATGACGGTGCTCGAGGTGATGATCGTGCTCGCGGTCGTGGGCGGCATGGCGTTCATCGTGCGCTCCGGGTTCCGGCTGATCACGAAGGCGGACCTCGTCGACAACGCGAACGAGCTGTCGGCGGTGATGCGGCGCGCCAGCCAGCTCGCGATCGAGCATGGCGAGCTCCACCGCGTGGTGATCGATCTCGACAAGCAGCTCTACGTCGTCGAGGTCTGCCAGGGCCAGACCGCGATCGTGCGCAACGAGGCCCTGCGCAACGATGACGACGAGACCAAGCGGGCGCTCGAGCGCGGCAAGCAGCGGCTCTCCGAGCTCCCGGCCGACGCGCTCGCGGTCGGGGATCCCGACGAGGCGGTCCGGCGTGCCACCGCGATCGCGGGCCATCACGTCGCCGATCGCACGTGCATCCCGGCCACCGAGGGGCTCACCGGCGACTCCACGGGCAAGGGCTGGGCGCGCGCGCTGTACGCGCAGAAGGGCATCAAGTTCAAGGAAGTCTGGGTCCAGCACCGCGACGACAGCGTCACGAAGGGCCAGGTCGCGGTCTACTTCTTCCCGGTCGGCTCCTCCGAGAAGGCGGTCATCGAGCTCACCGATGGTAGCGAGACCTTCTCGGTGCTCGTCCACGGCCTGACCGGCCGCGTCGAGCTCAAGGACGGCCCGCTCGACAACATCGATGATCACATGCTCCGCAACGCGCTCGGCGACAAGGATGCGGATCGCGAGGAGCGCCGGTGACGGGCCGCGTGCGCTCACCGCGGACGACCCAGCGTGGCTTCACGCTGATGGAGGTCATGATCGGGCTCGCGCTGCTCGGCGTGGCGTTGACCGTGCTGATCAAGAGCGCGGGGAACAGCATCTTCAGCGCCCGGCAGGCTCAGATGATGGGCGTCGTCACCGACCTGTCGCGCAGCAAGATGTACGACATCGAGGAGAAGCTCATCAAGGACGGCTTCACCGACACCGACCAGTCCGAGGGCGACATCGGCGAGCCCGAGGCCACGAAGGTCGGCGACCCGCCGCGCCCGCCCGGCAAGCGCTCGGGCGAGTGCTTCGAGGACGAGGGCTGGCCCACCATCTGTTACGCGTATCGCGTCGAGCTCGTCGAGCTGCCGAGCTTCGAGGAGCTCCAGCAGATGGCGCAGGGCCGCGCCGCGGGCTCCGCCGGTTCGGGCGCCGCGGGCTCGGGCGCGGGCTCGGACTTCGTCGAGGAGGGCGGGTTCCAGAACAGCGCGCTCGGCGGCATGCTCGGTCAGCTCGGTGGCGGGCTCGGCGGCGGCGGTGGTGGCGGCGACATCGACTCGTCGATGGGCGCCGCGTTCATCCAGGGCCAGTACCAGATGGTCCAGCAGACGCTGAAGGCGTCGATCCGCAAGGTCACGCTCGTCGTCTGGTACGACGTGATGGGCCGCGAGCGCGATCTCAAGACCGTCGCGTTCTTCACCGACCCGTCCGCGATGGACAAGGTGCTGTCGGGCCTCGGCTCGCAGGAGCTCCCCGAGGACGGCGCGGGCGCCGGCTCGGGATCCGGCACCGGCGGCCGCGGCTCGGGCGCGAGCGGTGGCCGGACTCCGGGCGGCACCGGCCGCGGCAGCGGGGGCAAGCCATGAGCCGCCGCGCGCAAGCCGGGCTCACGCTGATCGAGGTCATGATCGCGACCGCGGTGCTCGTGATCATGATGTCGCTGGCGTGGCGGACGATCGCGAACACCAGCGAGAGCCGCCGTACGTTCGAGAAGTACCAGCAGCGCAACCACGAGCTGCGGATGGCGCTCGGCCGCATCGTCGCGGACTTCGAGCACGCGTACCTCTCCAAGAACGAGGACCAGACGGCGAGCTATCCGCGGACCATGTTCATCGCCAAGTCGAGCTCGCGGCTCCCCGAGATCCGGTTCTCGACGCTCGCGCATCGCGTGCTGTGGGCCGACGCGAACGAGTCCGAGCAGACCGTGATCTCGTACGTCTCGCGCAACGATCCGGATCGCGCGGGCGTCGTCGACTGGGTCCGCCGCGAGCAGCGCCGGCCGTCGAACGAGCCGTTCGAGGATCTGCCGGCCGAGTACGACGTGATCGTGCGCGACATCGTCTCGGCGAAGCTCGAGTACTTCAACTGGAAGACCACCGAGTGGCAGGACACCTGGGACACGACGCAGTCCGACGGGCAGAAGGGCATGCTGCCGAGCCGCGTGCGGATCACCCTCGTGACCAAGGACCTCAACGACCAGGAATACAAGGTCACCACCCAGGCCCGGGTCGTCATGCAGGAACCCCTCAACTTCGTGCAGTGATGAAGATCGCAAGCTCCATCTGGGACTTCCTCAACCGGCCGCGCACGCTCGGCGGCGGGCCCGCGCCCGTGCCGCGCCGGGCGCCACGCGCTCCGCGGGCCCGCAAGCGCAAGCAGCGCGGCATCGCGCTCGTCACCGTGCTGATCGCGATCTCGATCGCGCTCGTGATGACGAACCAGTTCGGCACGACGTCGAATGTCGACCTGTTCGCGGCGGCCAACTACCGCGATCAGATGCGGGCGCACTTCCTGGCACGCTCGGCGCAGAACCTCGCGGAGCTCGTGATCCGGCTGCAGCAGCGCATCGACAACATCAAGGAGCTGCGCGGCAGCGTGCAGATCACCGACTTCGCCGACCAGATCATGCTCGCGTTCTGCGGCAGCCCCGAGGAGGTCCAGGCGGCCGTCGGGTTCTCGCCGTCGGCGGTCCGGGGGCTGGGCGCCGACGTCGGGACGTGCGGCGTCGTCGGCCAGATCACGACCGAGGACGACAAGATCAACGTCAACTGTGCGAACGGCAACGAGGCCACCGCGAAGACGCTGAAGAGCGCGCTCGACGCGCTCGTGTACTTCAACGCGTACGACCCGGTGTTCGAGGACAGCGACGCGGAGGGCTACCGCCGCGATCGCCAGACCCAGGTCTCCTCGATCATCGACTACATCGACAGCAACAGCACGCGGCTCGCCGAGCGCGGCACGACCGAGGACTACGGCTACGAGAGCCTCAAGGATCCGTACAAGCCGAAGAACAACTACATCGACACGCTCGGCGAGCTCAAGCTGGCGCGCGGCGTCGATGATCGGTTCTGGACGCTGTTCGGCGGCGCCTTCACCGCGTACGGCGGCTGCAAGACCAACATCTCGGCACTCTCGAACAGCCAGCTGATCGCCGCGATCCTCTACCTGTCGGCGAAGAACCCGAGTGACCCCGTCGTGCTCGATCCGAAGAAGCTGTTCGCGCTCGCGGCGCTCGTCGCGAAGGCCAAGCAGTTCGGCATGCAGTTCACGAACCTCGATGACTTCATCGACTTCGTGAAGGATCCCGCCGCGTCCGTCGGTGCGCTCGCGGGCGAGGCGTCGCTGGCCGGCAGCGCGGCGAGCTCGGCGGTCGGGCAGGGTGGCCTCGCCGGCACCGAGAACCTCAAGCTCGAGCTCGACAAGGCGAAGCTCCAGCAGATGGCGACGGCGGGGCCGCGGCGGACCTACCGCGTGCAAGCGTGGGGCGAGATCGAGCGCAAGCAACAGAACGCGGACGGAACGCCGGTGTTTCCGGCGATCCGCAGCACCATCACGGGAATCTGGGACACCAAGGTGGTCATCCAGAATGTCCGGAAGCCTCCCGCACCGAAGGGTGCGTGGGTCTACCAGAGGGAAGACTGATCATGGCGACTCGTATGTTCGCGGTCGATCTCGGTGCGTGGAGCGTCAAGCTGGTCGCGGCCAGTCCAGGTCTCCGCGGCGCCACGCTCCTCCATGTCATCGAGCGGCTCGTGCCGCCCGGTGACGAGCCGGTCGAGGTGCGCGCTCGCGGCGTCCTCGCGGGCCTCGTCGAGGAGCTCCGGCTTCGCGGCGAGACCGGGTACATCGGGGTCTACGGGGACCAGGTCTACACCCAGGTCATCGAGTTCCCGTTCAAGAACCTGCGGCGCAGCGAGCTCGAGAAGGCCGTCGGCGGCGAGCTCGAGGGCGTCGTGCCGGTGGATCTCGACGACATGGTCTACACGTTCGAGGCGCTGCCGTTGCCGCCCGCGATCGGGCCGGTGTCGACCGAGGTGGCGCGCGGCCGGGTCGCCGCGCCGGCCGAGGGCATGCGCGTGCTGAGCTACGCGATGCGCCGCGATCGCGCCGAGCACCTGATCGAGCTCGGCAAGGCCGCCGGCTACGAGCCGCGCGGCGTGCTCGCCTGCGGTGGTGCAGCGGTCCGCCTCGTCGAGCGCACGCCGTCGCTGATGCAGGCCCGCACCGATGGCGCGGTCGCCGTGATCGACATCGGCCACGAGCGGACCGACGTCGTCGTCGTCGCGAGTGGCAAGGCCGTGTTCAGCCGCAGCCTCGGGCGCGCGGGCAAGCAGGTCACCGACGCGATCGCGAAGCACTGGAAGCTGCCGTGGGGCGACGCCGAGCGCGCGAAGCACAGCGATGGCTTCATCGCCTCCCAGGCCGAGCCCGCGGCGTCCGAGCAGTGGGCGAAGATCCACCAGGTCCTGATCTCGGAGCTCCAGCCGTTCGCGCGCGACCTCCGGCAGACGCTGGCGGCGTGTCGGGCGCGGACGGCGTTCGCCCCGGCGGCGGCGATCATCGTCGGTGGTGGCTCGCGGCTGCGCGGCGTGGCGTCGTTCCTGACCGAGCAGCTCGGCATCCCCGCCTGGCGGCTCACCACCGACGACGCGATCGCGCTCGCCGGTCCCCGCCTCGGACCGGAGGCCGCGACGCTGCCGCTCGACAGCGCGGCGATGACGATCGGCATGGCCTACGACGCCGCCGGCGGGCGCCCGCAGTTCGATCTTCGCTCGGGCTCGCTGTCGGTGAAGATGGACCTCTCGTTCCTGCGCGCCAAGGCGGTGCCGCTCGGGGCGGCCGTGCTCGCGATCGCGGCGTTCGCGGCGGGCAGCGCGTACGCGGACCTCTACCGCTCTCGCAAGGCCGAGGCCGTGCTGCTGAAGCGCCTCGCGAACGAGAGCGCCGACTACTTCCAGGGGGCCCCGAAGACGGCCGAGCAGATCCTGACGTCGGTGACGCCGGGCGGCGGGGTCTCGTTCTCGCCGCTACCGAAGATGTCGGCCTACGACGTCCTCCTCGAGATCTCGAGCAAGGTGCCTCCCAAGGAGAAGATCACGCTCGACATCGATCGGCTCGACATCACCGACCAGAAGGTCGACCTCGACGGGACCGTCAAGACTCCCGAGGAGCTCGACCTGCTGGTCGCGGAGCTCAAGACGATCAAGTGCTTCAAGGAGGTGCAACGCGGGCCGACGTCGACCGGCGAGAACAACACCCTGAAGTTCAAGCTCATCATTCCTGCACAGTGCATGTGAGGTAGTCATGTCCGTCACCGATCGAGCTCGAGACTTCTGGGACCGCATCTCACCGCGCGAGCGCCGGCTCGTCGCGCTCGGCGCCATCGCGCTGCCGATCACGCTGGCGGTATGGCTGGGCCTGCAGATCAACGACGGCCTCACCGAGATCGAGACCCGCAACGCGAAGATGCGGCGCGCGCTCGTCGTGCTCACGGATCTGCGCGCCCGTGGCCCGATGGTGCCGACCGACGATGCGGTCGCGACGATGGGCAGCGAGCCCCTGTCGCTCGACACCTACCTGCGCAACGCGGCGAACAAGGCGGGCTTCCCGATCAAGGGCACGATCACGCCGCGCAACCCGGTCACCCGCAACGGCTTCGTCACCAGCTCGGTCTCGATCTCGCTCGACGATCTCGAGCTCGAGCAGGTGAAGTCGTTCCTCCAGGAGGTCGAGAGCGCGTCGAAGGTCGTCGCGGTGACGAACCTGGACATCAAGCGCGACTTCAAGGATCAGACGAAGGTCGACGCCAAGCTCGAGGTCTCGACGTACTCCCGGGAACCCAGGAGCGGTGACGCCGAGAAGGCCGAAGCCGGCTCGGGTGAGCAGGGAGGCTCGTGATGGCGCTCCACGCCCCGCACCTCGGCCCGCGCGCGCGCCTGGTGCTGCGCGTCGTCGGCTACATCGTGCTCGCGCTCGTGACGTTCGTGTTCGCGCTGCAGTGGACGTTCCCGGTGCACCGGGTGCGCGACAAGGTCGTCGAGATCCTGTCGGCGAAGTACGAGGTCAGCATCGGTGACGTCGAGCGCGGCCTGATGCCGGGCCGGATCTACTTCAAGGCGGTCACGCTGCGGACCCGCGTCACCAAGCCCGAGGACATCGCGACGACGTTCTACATCGAGCGACTCGAGGTCGACGTCGGCCTGTTCGCCCTGCTGCGGAGCACGGCGTCGGTCGACATCGACGCCAAGATCGGCCCCGGCCACATCACCGGCAACATCTCGCTCTCGAAGGCGGCCACCGAGATCCACCTCGTCGGCAAGGACCTGCCCTCGGGCAGCTTGCCGATGCGCGAGGCGATCGGCCTGCCGATGGGTGGCAAGCTCAATTTCGAGTTCGACCTCGATCTGCCGAACCAGAAGCTCAAGTCCGGCCGCGCCGGGCCCAACTGGCAGAAGGCCGAGGGCGGCGTGATGCTCGCGTGCCCGACCGGCTGCAGCTTCGGCGACGGCAAGACCAAGCTCAAGCCGAAGCTGAAGAACACGCGCAACCAGGCGTTCGCCGCGGACGGCATCGAGTTCGGCAAGGTCAACATCGACAGCCTGCGCGCGAAGGTCGACATCTCGAAGGGGCAGCTCGCGGTCAAGCAGTTCGACGCCAAGACCGGGGACGGCGAGCTCCACATCGAGTTCGCGATGACGCTCGCGCAGAACTTCGACGAGTCGCTGTCGATCGGGTGCCTGCGCTTCACCGGCAGCCAGGAGCTGCTCAAGCGCGAGGCGAAGACGTTCGCGGCCATCTCGACGACGGGTGCGCCGCTCGGGCCCGACAACCTCTATCACATCCGCCTCGAGGGAAAGTTCAAGGAGATGAAGCGGCTCGGTCAGCTCTGCGGACCCGGCATCTCCGACAAGGACATCGACGCGCCCGACACCTCGACGCGGCCGAACCTGACGATCCAGCCCGATGAGGCCGTGCGGCCGAACAGCGAGGGCGGCGGACCGCCGGTCAACCCGCCTCCCCCGGTCGCCATCGACGCGGGCGCCGATGCCGCCGTGACGGTGCCCGTACCGGGCCCGGAGAACGAGGACTCGCCTCCGCCACCGGGCGCGAACGGCTCGGGCGCCAACGTCAACACCGAGCCGACGCCGGCACCGCCGCCGCTGCAGCCCGAGGGTGAGCGGTAGCACGTCACCGCACGGAGCTCGTCGAGAGCTCGCTACGGCCCGAGGCCGACCCACTCTGCGCCGTCCTCGCCGACCTCCTTCTTCCAGATCGGCACGCGATCCTTCAGGCGGTCGATCATCGCGCGGCACGCGGTGAACGCCTCGGCCCGGTGCGCCGCGGCCGCCGCGATCACGACGGCGATGTCGCCGATCCCGAGGCGGCCGGTGCGGTGCTCGACGGCGAGCCGCGTCCCCGCGATCTCCGCCTCGATCTCGTCGCATAGCCGGGTCAGCTCGCGCACTGCCATCGGGCCGTACGCCTCGTACTCGAGGTGATCGACGATCACGCCGCGGCTGTGGCGCCGCACCATGCCCGTGAACGTCACGATGCCGCCCCTGCCTTCATCGCTCACCGCAGCGACGCAGCGATCGAGCGAGAGCGGGGTCGCGAGCAGCTGGACATGGCGGGTTGGCGGCGCCGCGCCAGCGCCGCCCGCGACCGGCGGGATCAGCGCGAGCTCGTCGCCGTCGGCGAGGACATGGCCGTCGTCGGTGAAGTCCTGGTTGACCGCGCAGCGGAACTTCCCGCGCAGCGCACCGATCGCGGGATGCTGCATCGCGAGCGCGTCGACCGCGGCGCCGACGGTCGCGCCGGCCGCTAGCTCGAGGGCGTCCTCGTCGCGCCCGAGCCGCTCTCGGAACACCGCGAAGTAGAGCACCTGGATCTTCATGCGTCGGTGTTAGCGTGCGCCGCGCGATGGCGTCCAGCGAAGACAGCGAACACCTCCAGCGCCTGTACCGCTCGATCAAGTCGGTGATCCGCCGGATCCCACGCGGGCGCGTGGCGACCTACGGCCAGATCGCCGAGCTCGCCGGCATCCCGGGTGGTGCGCGGATCGCGGCCGCGGCGCTCAAGACCTCGCAGCCGAGCGACCGGCTGCCGTGGCAGCGCGTGATCGGAAAGGCGAGCAAGCTGCGCGGCCGGATCGCGATCCACGACCCGGTGGGTGCCGCGATCCAGCGCCAGCTGCTCGCCCGCGAGCGCGTGGAGATCAGCGAGACCGGTCTGGTCGCGCTCGATCAGTTCGGCTGGCTGCCAGGGGCCGAGGGGCCACGTGCCTCGAAGCGAGCTGCGCCTAGAGCCGGATCAGCCCGCGCCGCATCGCCTCGACGACCGCCTCGGTCCGCGTCGACGCGCCGAGCTTCATCATCACGCCGTTGACGTGGAACTTCGCCGTGTGATCGCTGATCCCGAGGCGGTCCGCGATCAGCTTGTTCGAGAGGCCCTCGGAGAGTAACTGGACGACCTGGCGCTCGCGCTCGGTGAGCTCGCCGCGGCCCTTGGCCGGAGCTGCGACGCCCGGCTCCGAAGAGCGGACCGTGTGGCTCGGGATGAGCGTGGACGCGAGGGCGGTGTCCATCACGGTCAAGCCGCTGCGGACTGCCGCGAGGGCGGCGTGGATGCCGGGGCCGACCTGGTCGCGGAGCACGACGCCGCGCGCACCGGCCGCGAGGGCAGGGGCGACGTACGAGGCATCGCCAACGACCGCGACCACCGGCACCTTCATCGCGCGGAGCTCCCCGAGCCGCCCGAGCGCCTTGCTTGCATCGATCCCGGCGTCCCAGAGCGCGACCTCGGCACCGGCCGCATCGACGACGTCGATCGAGCCGACCTGCGCGAGCAGGCTCGAGAGCCCGGCGCGCAGCAACGGATCGTCGGTGAGCAGCGCCACCTTGATCGGATCGGAGACGGCGATGACGGCGGGGAGATTGGGATTGCGGGTCATGATTTCTCTGGGTCTCGACAGTCTCGGCCCCGGGTCGAGGCCAAAGCTGACGCAAACGTTAGAGTGCAAGCTGAGCACGCTGATCCTCCGGGTCAACCCTCGCCGGCGGCAGGACGATCTGTACGGACGTCCGACAGCCCCTGGGTACCTGACCGATTTCCGTCGAGAACCTGGCCGGTTGGCGGATGTTTGCCGCGCGCCGCGGGCCGCACGACCGCTGGTGAGAAGGAGAATCCCACCGCGCGTCCGTGCGGACTCACGACGAAGGTCGACCCGGGCGGCCTCCGGGCTCGCTGGTCAGGAGAGGTCGCGTCAGGAGAGGTCGTCGTCGTCGGCGTCGGGTGCGGCGGTGGGGGCGTCGTCATCGTCGTCCACGTCGCCACCGGGAGCCACGGGTACGGCGGCGACGTCCGCGTAGTCGTCATCGTCATCGTCGTCGTCCGCATCGGCGCTCTTGACGGTCGGCGCATCCTCGTCGCCTTCGGCCACGACCGCGCCAACCCCGATCGCGAGATCATCGTCATCGTCATCGTCATCGTCATCGTCATCCGCCTCGCCGGGGACGACGGCCGCGTCATCGGCGGCGAAATCAGCGACCATCGCGACGTCCGCGACATCGTCATCATCGACGTCGTCACCATCGGCGTCGACATCCGCCGCGATGACCGGCAGGTCGCTGGCGGTGCCGCTGCTCGCATCCGCGGCGTCCGTGACGACGCTGCTGCCCTCGTCCGCCTCATCTGCGACCTGGTCGTCGACGAGCCGATCCGACCGCCCGAGGACCTCGCCGTCCAGCAACTCCGGCATGGCTGCGTCGTGGGGCCGCACATCCGGTTTCCGCCTCGTTGCGGCCTTCGTTCGGGCCGCCGGCCTCCGCGCTCCGGCCGGCTTGGCGCTGGCTTTCGCCTTCGCTGGCTTCGCGGCTGGTTTGGCCTTGGACTTCGCCTTGGCAGCTGGTCTGGCGGTGGCCTTCGCCTTGGAAGGCGCCTTGGCCTTCGCCTTGGTCTTCGGCTTCGGCGCGGAGGCCTTCGGCTTCGCAGGCTTGGCCTTGGCCTTGGCCTTCGCCTTCGCCTTCGCCTTCGGCTTGCTCTTCGCCGGCTTCGGCTTCGGCTTCGACTTCGATTTCGACTTCGATTGCTTCGTGGTGGCCATGGTTATTTCACCGGGAGGTCAGGGCGAACCTGGATGAACAACTCTTCGAGCTGCTTCCTGGACACGGACGTCGGGCACTCGGTCATGAGGTCCGAGCCACGCTGCGTCTTCGGGAATGCGATCACGTCGCGCATGTAATCGGCGCCGGTCATCAGCATCGCGAGGCGGTCGAGCCCGAACGCGATGCCGCCGTGCGGTGGCGGGCCGTACTTGAAGGCATCGAGCAGGAATCCGAACTTCGCGCGCTGATCCTCCTCGGAGATCCGCAGCGCCTTGAACGCGCGGGCCTGGAGATCGCTGCGATGGATACGGATGGAGCCGCCGCCGACCTCGACGCCGTTCAGCACGAGGTCGTACGCGCGGGCGAGCACCTTCTGCGGCGCCTCGTCGAGCAGCGGCTCGTCTTCGACGCGGGGTGACGTGAACGGGTGGTGCGCCGCCGCGATCTCGCCGGTCGTGTCGTCGACCTCGAACAGCGGCGGATCGGTCAGCCACATGAACTGCCATTCCTGCTTCCGGATCAGCCCGAGCTTCTCGCCGATGTGGAGGCGGATGGCGCCCATCGTCGTGTTCGCGATCTTGGGCTTGTTCGCGACGAAGATCAGCACGTCGCCGGGCTGCGTTCCCGCGGTCCGGTTGACCTCCTGGCGCGCGGCCTCGGAGTAGTT
Source organism: Myxococcota bacterium (assembly GCA_030857245.1). Classification (GTDB taxonomy): domain Bacteria; phylum Myxococcota_A; class Polyangia; order Haliangiales; family Haliangiaceae; genus JABFXX01. The sequence continues at coordinate 11,183 of JALZOI010000015.1, read as the reverse complement.
CTTCGCCGCCGGGCCGCCCGACCACGCGCCGGCTTCGCCGACCTTGATCCACGCGGTCTGCGCGCCGAACGACTTCGCGAAGTCCGCGAGCCCGTCGAGCACGGCGCGCGTCAGCTTCTCGTCCTTCGGGACGCGCAGCGCCTTCACGATGCCGCCGCTCTGCACGACGCTCTCGAGGATGCCGTAGCCGCTGGTGCGCGTCGGCTCGGTGATGTCGCACAGCGTGAGGTCGAGCCGGAGGTCCGGCTTGTCGACGCCGTACTTGTCCATGGCCTCGGCGTACGGCATCCGGCGCAACGGCAGGGTGAGCTCGATGCCGAGCACGTCCTTCCACAGCCGCGCGATCAGGCCCTCCATCATGTTCTGGAGGATCTGCTCGTTGACGAACGACATCTCGATGTCGATCTGCGTGAACTCGGGCTGCCGTTCGTTGCGCAGATCCTCGTCGCGGAAGCACCGCACGATCTGGAAGTAGCGCTCGTAGCCGGCGACCATCAGCAGCTGCTTGAAGATCTGCGGCGACTCGGCGAGCGCGTAGAACGCGCCCGGGTTGAGCCGCGACGGCACGAGGAAGTTGCGGGCACCGCCCGGCGTGTACTTCACCATGAACGGCGTCTCGATCTCGAGGAAGCCGTTGCCACCGAGGTAGTCGCGCGTCGTCCGCGTGATCTGCGAGCGCATCACGAGGTTCTTCTGGAGCCGCGGCCGTCGCAGATCGAGGTAGCGGTACTTGAGCCGCACGGTGTCGTTGGTGTCGATGTTGTCCTCGATCGCGAACGGCGGCGTCTCGGACTCGGAGAACACCTCGAGCTCGTCGATCCAGACCTCGACCTCGCCGGTCTGGATCTTCTCGTTCGTCATCTTCTTGAGCTTGCGCTCCTCGCCCGGCTCGCCGCGCGAGAGCTGCTCGCCGCGCATCCGCACCTCACCGACGATGCCGATGCACCACTCGGCGCGCAGCGTGTCGGCCGCGGCGTGGATCGCCTCGATCCGGCTCTTGTCGGCGACGACCTGGGTGACGCCATCGCGATCCCGGAGGTCGATGAAGATCCGCTCGCCGTGGTCGCGGTAGGACTGGACCCAACCCGTCAGGACGACTCGCTTCCCGGCGTCGACGGCGCGCAGGGCACCGCAGCTGTGAGTCCGGGTGTGCGTGGACAGAAACGCGCTCATGGGACGCGCAGATTAGCTGATCCGTTCGGGGCGACCTCCTCCGCGCGCCCATCTTCTTCGCACTCCGACGCGAGCGCTTCCCCGTCGGGGTGAGATCCCGACTTACATCCAGTTTTCCCAACAGTTGCGATCGGATCCGATCCCTCTGCTTGTGGATAATTTGATCCGACCCGAAGCGGCGCGTTAGCATTTTCTCGTTGGGTGTTGCGGCTCCCCGGCCTCGCCGGACCTCGCGGCCTTCAGAACTTTCCGGCGTCACTTCGGGCCTCCGCGATCACCGAGCCATCGTCATGGCTCGTAGGGGCTCGTGCGCCCGGGCGACAAACCTTCGAGCACCCAGAACTTGTCGATGTGCTTCAATAAGAGGAGTCCGCGTTGAGTGAAGCCTTGCCGGCGACCCCTACCGTCTCGTGCGTCGAGCCCTGTGCTGCCGGTTCGCTCGGCAGCGCAGAGGGATCGAGCCGCGCGATCGGTCTGGTGGAGGCCCTGCGTCGCGCGAAGTCCGGCACGAAGCACGTGTCCGCCGAGATCCTGGATGCCCAGGACAGCCTCGAGCGTCGGATCCGGGCGCACCTCGCGCGCGGCCGCGTGCAGGTCACGCTGACTGACAACCGCTACACGATGATCTCGGTCCGCCGCGTCGCGAAGGAGCGACGCTACGAGGTCCGGCTCCATCACATGTTCGCTGACGCCGATCCGCTGATCACGCGGGCCCTCGCGCGCTACATCGCGGACAACGACACCGAAGCGTCGCGCGTCCTCGGCGACTTCATCGACGAGAACTCTGATTTCGTACGCGGTCGCCGCCGCACGCCGACGACCACGGTCATCTTCACCGCCGGCGAGCATCACGATCTCCGGCAGATCTACGACGATCTCAACGAGCGCTACTTCGAGAACCGGATCGACGCCGCGATCACGTGGGGCGCCCGGTGCGGCCGACCCCGGCGCCGTAACTCGATCAAGATGGGCAGCTACTCCGTCGAGGATCGCCTGATCCGCATCCACCGCTCGCTCGACCGCGCGTTCGTCCCGAAGTTCTTCGTCGAGTGGATCGTGTTCCACGAGATGCTGCACCAGGTGCACGACATCCGCGTGAAGAACGGCCGCCGCGAGTTTCATTCGAAGGCGTTCCTCGCCGACGAGGCCCAGTTCGAGCACTTCGAGACAGCGAAGATCTGGGAGCGCCGCAACCTCGACGCGATCTTGACGTACTGACGCTGCGCGTCACCCCGGGGAGCCCGCTCGAGGCACGGGTGAATTTCCGCCGAGCGGCGGGGCTTGCGCGTATGCTCGCGCTTGATGGGCGATCAGGAACGGCGGCGCGAGATGCGGGTCCCGGTGCGGGGCTTCGCGGTACTCCACGCCGATGACGAGGGCCCGGGCGCCCAGCACGGATCGCTCGAGAACCTGTCGCGCAGCGGGGCGCTCGTCCACTTTGCGTGCCGGCCCGAGGGCGGCGCGCTCGATATCGAGCTTCGGCTCGCCGACGGCGTTGGCTCGGTGAGTGCGCACACCGTCCGCGCCGAGCAGCTCGCGCAGCGCTCGGGCTGGCGGATCGCGGTGAAGTTCGACACCGTCTCGCGGGCGATGTCCGACGCGATCGAGGCCTCGATCACGCAGGCGCTGTCGGCCGCCCGGCGTCGCCCGATCCTCGTCGTCGACGATCACGGCGAGCGTCGCGCGCGGCTGATCGACCGGCTGGTCGGCGGCGGGATGACGCCGCTGGCGCCGAAGACGCCCCTCGAAGCCATCGATCTGCTGACGCGCGCGCAGCTCCAGATCAGCGTGTGCTTGCTCGCGCCCGGCTTCGGCGAGCTCGCCGCGAACCTCGCGTCCGTGCTCGCCGACAGCTTCCCGTGGGTCACGACGACGCCGATCACCGACGATCTCGAGGACACGACCG
>JALZOI010000015.1:0-8094 GCA_030857245.1 Myxococcota bacterium | reverse complement strand
GACGCCTGGGCTCGCTCCTCGACGGCGCGCTTCGGCACCGCGATCGGATAGCGGACTCGATCGTCCGTTGGCGTCGCCGAGCCGGGGCCGTTCGGCCTCCGCTACCGCCGGCGCTGCTCGCGCCACCGGCGCTGCTTGACCTTGGGGCGCGGCGGGCGCGCCGCCTCGAGGAGCGCGCCGGTCCCGTAGCTCGGCTGGATGCCGCGGGCCGCCTCCGCCCGACACTCGGGGCAGTCATGCACGAGCTGCCGCATGAGCTCCGTCGGATCGCGGTCCGCAAACTCGGCGGTGCGATCGACGTTGTCGACGAGCTGTTGCGCCGCGACGTCACCCGCGGCCGCGGCGCGCTTCGCTCGATCGACGTCCTCCGTCGTGTACTGCGTCCCGTCGCGCCCTACGATCACGCTCTGTCCCGTTCGCCAGTCCAAGATCACGTGGTGCTGCATCGACGACCTCCTTGTGCGGGGGCTTGTCGACCGGACCGCGGGGCGGTTGCCTACATTTCACGGCAGCGACGCAGATCGCCCGTCGCGAGGGAGATCAACTCCCGGGTGGGTCCGCGATCTTCGCAGCGAACGGCGTTCCGGTGACGAGGTGATCGACCAGCGCCTCCGCATCCGAGGGCTCGAGGGCGCCGTACCAGATCGCATCCGGATACACGACGGCGTTGGGGCCGTCGAAGCACGGCCCCAGACAACCACAAGGCGTCACGAGCACATCCGTCGCTCCGCGCTCGATCAGAAGATTCTGGACCGCCGCGATCAGCGCGTCGCCGCCGCCGGGGCCACACGCCGGCTTGCCACTCGATCGCGCGTTCGTGCAGACGAACAGGTGCCTGCGGTGCATTCGCAGAACATGTTCGGCAACGCTGCGCGCTGTCAATGAGGCGCGACTTTTTGACGCCATAACCGCTTGAGAGAAGCACTGGACCCGCTAACATCCGCCGGCGCTGTTCATGGGGGACGTGAACGAGCGCAGGTCGTGGGATCGATGACGCCGCAACATCACATCATCAAAGAGACGTCAGAGACGCTCTCTCGGCTGCTGCAGGACGAGTTCAAGCGCAACGGCTACAAGCGCGTGCACATCGTCGAGCAAGCCCCGAAGCCCGACGCTATCGAGGGCAAGCTGCCCGCGGTCTCGGTCTACCTCTACCAGATGTCGATCGATCCCGAGGGCTACGACTCGACGCCGTCGAGCGAGCTCGTCGAGGTCCCGCAGGACGATGGTTCGATCAAGGAGTTCTTCCGCCGCCGTCGGCTGTGGGTCCGCCTCGACTACCTGATGTCCGCGTGGGCGCAGACCCCCGAGGACGAGCAGCTGCTGCTCGGGCTCATCATCCGCACGATGATGGAGAATCCCGAGATCACGCGCGACCGGCTCAAGGGCCAGTCGTTCGAGGACGACTTCAAGCTCCACATCCTGCTCTCGGCGCGCCTCGATGAAGGCACGCTCGCGCGGTTCTGGGGCAGCTTGAACCAGCCAGTGCGGCCAGCCGTGCAGGCGTGGACCGCGATCCCGATCCTCCCCGAGCGCCTCGAGGAGTTCAAGCGCGTGCAGTCGCGCCAGCTCGAGTACAAGTCCATCACCGACCCGCGGATCTCCGAGACGGGACCCTCGGGCAATCCGTTCATCGCCGCACGGCGGCTCGACCTTGGCGGCACACCACCGCCGAACCCACCCGCGCATCAGGCGCGGGCCGCAGGAAGTCCAAGCGACGACAAGCCGAAGAAATGAGTTTCGCGCCCGGGCGTGCATGAGGCACGCCGGGTCGATCAAACCCCGGGTCACAAGCCCGGGCGGGATAGACGGATGAAGACCGCCGTCATCTGCAACGACAAGGGAGAACCTGCTCAATGGCCACTAGCTACCTGTCACCTGGCGTCTATGTCGAAGAAGTCGATCGCGGTTCCAAGCCGATCGAGGCTGTCGGTACCAACACCGTCGGTTTTCTTGGCGAGTCCTCGAAGGGCCCGCTGAACGAGTCCGTCCTCATCACGAACTGGTCGCAGTTCGTGAAGACGTTCGGCGATTTCAAGGACTGCAGCGAGCACCTCGCGCACGCGGTCTACGGCTTCTTCAACAACGGCGGCTCGCGCTGCTTCATCGTCAACGTCGGCGCCCCCGAGACCACCAAGGTCGAGGCGAAGCCGGCCGGCGACAAGAAGGACGAGAAGGCGGCGCAGCCCGCGCAGACCGGTGGCGGTCGTGACGGCCTCTACATCGGTCGCGACGGCGGCCCCGGTGCCCGCACCGGCCTGAAGTGCTTCGACGAGATCGACGAGATCGCGATCATCGCGGCCCCCGGCCAGGTCTCGCCGGCCGTTCAGGACGCGCTGCTCTCGCACGCCGAGACGCGCAAGGATCGGTTCGCGGTCCTCGACTCGCCGGAGACGATCACCGGTGGCGTCGACAAGCTCCCGAAGCCGCGCGACTCGAAGTACGGCGCGTACTACTTCCCGTGGATCCAGGTCTATGACCCGGACAAGGGCAACATCTTCGTGCCGCCGTCGGGTCACATCTCGGGCGTCTACTCCCGGACCGACAGCGAGCGTGGCGTCCACAAGGCGCCCGCGAACGAGATCGTGCGCGGCGCGCTCGGCCTCAAGTACAACGTCAGCAAGGGCGAGCAGGACCTCCTGAACCCGAAGGGCATCAACGCCATTCGGTTCATGAACGGCGGCATCCGCATCTGGGGCGCTCGCACGCTCTCGAGCGACCCGTCGTGGCGCTACATCAACGTGCGCCGCCTGTTCATCATGGTCGAGTCCTCGATCGAGCGCGCCACCCAGTGGGTGGTCTTCGAGCCCAACGACCATCGCCTCTGGAAGCGCGTGCAGCGGACGATCTCGTCGTTCCTGACGCTGCTCTGGCGCAACGGCGCGCTCATGGGGACGTCCCCGGAGCAGGCCTTCTACGTCAAGTGTGACGAGGAGACCAACCCGCCCGAGGTCATCGACGCCGGCCAGCTGGTCGTCGAGATCGGTCTCGCGCCGGTGAAGCCCGCGGAATTCGTCATCTTCCGGATCGGGCAGATGGCGAGCGGCGGCGGCGTCGAAGAGTAGTCACTGAGCGAACGCCTCCGAGTCCGCGACGTGCGGCGAGAGCGGAAAATATGACTTCCTCCACGAGCCGGAAGGTTCGTGGGGTTTCTTGTGGGCACCTGCAGGAAGCAATGACTGCAGGCGTCCGTAAGAAGCGATTGAAAAGAGGGCGTCCACGGCAATGCGGCCCTGGACGGACCCGACGGCCAAGAGGAGACAGCTTCGAAGAACGTCAAGGGGATCTTCGGTGACCACAAGGAAGGGCGGGCGGGGCGAATGCCTCGTGGGGCTTTGAGATGTGTGGCGTTGTGGCCGCCGACGCTCTCCATGCCGGGCCGGCATCAGATCGAGATAGCTACGGGAGAAATCATTCATGAGTCAGCGTACGTACACGGGTGGACGCTTCGCCCTCGACATCGACGGCTTCAACGTCGGCTTCCTCAAGAAGTTCAGTGGCCTCGCGATGGAGGCCGACATCGTGACGAACGATCTCGGTCCCGATAACCGCCAGAAGAAGCACGTCTCGAACGTCAAGTGGACGCCCGGCAAGGCGACGGTTGGCATCGGCATGGGCAAGGGCATGTACGACTGGATCGCGGCGGCCTTCGACAAGGGCTACGTCACGAAGAACGGCACGTTCACGTCCGCCGACTTCAACTACAAGGCGCAGTCGTCGCTGACGTTCTCGAACGCCCTCATCACCGAGGTCACCGTGCCGGCGCTCAAGGGTGAGAGCAAGGACGCGGCCTACTTCGACATCGGCTTCGACGCCGAGACGGTCCGCTGGGCGAAGGGTGGCGGCGAGGACATCCGCGGCAAGATCGGCCCGAAGCAGAAGCAGTGGCTGTGCTCGAACTTCCGCGTCGAGATCGGTGGCCTGCCGTGTGACCGCATCGCCTCGGTGGACTCGTTCACCTGGAAGTGCGCCGTCGCGACCGACATGGTCGGCATCTTCGTCGAGAACACGAAGCACCCCGCCAAGGTCACCGTGCCGGACCTCAAGCTCGGCATCTCGTACGCCGATCACCAGGCGTGGGCGGACGCGGCCAAGAAGTGGTTCATCGACGGTGATCGCAAGGAAGAGCACGAGCTCAACGGGCGCATCGTCTTCCTCGGCCCGAACATGAAGGACGAGCTCGGCGAGATCGCGCTCGAGAACGTCGGCTTCAAGAAGTTCAGCGACGAGGACGCCGAGGCGAACAGCGAGAAGATCAAGCGCTTCAACGTCGAGCTCTACGTCGAGCGCATGGTGTTCTCGATCAAAGAGTACGACTCGTGATCTCCTGAAGCCCGCGCTTGAGGCGCGGGTGGCCATGCTTTTTAAGAGTTCCTGACGCGCAACCGTCAAGAACGCTTGATACGATGCGACCTGCTTGGCCGATGGTTTCGGCAAGCAGGTCGTCTCGTTTTCGGCCCTCACGTCGTGGGGAGGGGTGGGCGAGACGTGCTGGTTAGGAACTCACAGGAAAAGGGCCGATGGCGTTCAAGACTCAGTACTCGTTCCGCCTCCCGCGCGGATACGTCGACGAGGACGGGAACCTCCACCGCGATGGGGTGATGCGGCTCGCGACCGCACGCGACGAGATCCTGCCGCTGCAGGATTACCGCGTGCAGAGCAACCGCGCGTACCTCGTGATCGTGCTGCTCTCGCGCGTGGTGACGAAGCTCGGCGAGCACTCGCATATCACCGTGGACATGGTCGAGAACCTGTTCTCGACCGACCTCGCGTACCTCCAAGAGTTCTACCGGAAGATCAACGAAGAGGGCGGGACTCCGAAACACCACATCACGTGCCCCAAGTGCTCGCACGAGATGGACGTCGACATGGTCACGGGTGCGTTGCTCACCGAGGAGGGTAGTGGCCAGTCTGGCCCGGGGTAACCTGGGCGGCGGTCGCTACCTATCCGCGCGAGCAGCTGTACCAAGAGATCGCGTACATCGCGTACCACTTCCACTGGTCGATCGACGACATCCTCGACATGGAACACGAAGAGCGCCACGTCTGGCTTCGTGAGATCGCGCGGGTCAACCGCGAGATCAACGAAGCCCGCCGCCGCTAGCTCATCTCGAAAGTCCAACCGCTATGCGCATGCGACCGTCCGCAGACCCCCGCGCTCCTGGCATCTACCAGAGCTTCGACTCCATCGCGCCGCCGCCGCTGTCGATCGCGAACACGCGGATCGCGGGCTTCGTCGGGCTCACCCAGAAGGGCCCGATGAACGAGGCGACGCGACTCTCCAACTGGGACGAGTACGTCGAGACCTTCGGCTACACGCCTGACTCGTACACGTCCGACGCCGTTCACGGCTTCTTCCGCAACGGCGGCACCGACTGCTGGGTCGTCCGCGTCGCACACTGCGCGCCCGCGGGCGAGCTCGCCGGCATGGATCACGCGGCGTGCGCCGAGCACGTGCAGATCGATGACTGGAACAAGCCGTCGCTGAAGATCCGCGCGCTCAACGAGGGCTCGTGGGGCAACATGATCTGGTTTCGCTGCGTGCACACCGCGGGTGCGCAGGCGCTGCTGACCCGCGATCTCGACATCGGCCACGGCGAGGCGCACGTCAACGTGACGCGTGGCTTCGAGGTCGGCTCGACGGTGCGGATCTATGACCGCGAGAACTCCGACTTCGTCGTCATCACCGAGGTCGGTGACAAGCTGATCAAGTGGGCGACCGAGACGCCGGTCAACCGCCGGCATCGCGCCGCGGCGCCGACGTACCTGGAGGTCCTGACCTTCGAGATCCACGTCGCGATGAAGGATCGCCGCGAGGTCTTCAAGGGCCTGCAGATGCATCCGACGTCGCGCAACTACGCACCGCGCGTGGTCTCGCAGCGGTCACGGCTGGTCCGCCTCGAGGACATGTTCACGAAGTCACCGGTGCCACACAACCTCCCCGAGCCGCTGCCGATGACGCGGTTGTCGGGCGGCCGCGATGGCAGTGAGGCGATCACGCCGGAGGACTTCATCGGTCACGACATGGGACCGGGCGAGCGTACCGGCATGCTCTCGCTCGCCGCCAACGAGGAGATCGCGCTGATGATCACCCCGGACGCGATGCGGTTCTACGCGCGCGAGCCCGGGCCGGCCGGCGAGCTCAAGGTCCAGCGGGTCCAGGACCAGATGATCGCGATCTGCGAGAACCAGCGCGACCGCTTCGCCATCCTCGACATCCCGCAGACCAAGGACATCGAGTGGGTCCGGCGCTGGCGGCGGCGGACGGACTCGTCGTTCTGCGCGTACTACTGGCCGTGGCTGCGCGCGACCGGGGTCAACGGGCAGCCCGCGATCGTGCCGCCGTCCGGACACCTCGCCGGCTGCTACGCCCGGCGCGACCTCGAGGGCGTCCATCACGCTCCCGCCAACCTCGAGATGGAGGGCGTGGAGGACGTCTCCCTGCGGATCACCGAGGATCACATCGGCCTGCTGAACAGCGAGGCGATCAACACGTTCCGGCTCCAGCGGGGCGTCCGGCCCTGGGGGGCGCGGACCGCATCGTCGGACCCGAGCTGGCGCTACGTCTCGATTCGCCGTCTTTTCATCATGTTGCGGCGGTCGATCGAGGCCGGCTTTGCCTGGATCACGTTCGAGCCCAACGACCACCGCACCTGGGAGCTCGTCCGGGATCGCACCACGGCGTTCCTGTCGAGGCTCCATAACCAGGGGATGCTCGCCGGAGGGAATCCCGAACAGGCGTTCTTCGTAAAATGCGATGCTGAGACCAACCCCCCGGAACAAGTCGATTCAGGCATGTTGATCTGCGAGATCGGCGTGGCACCTGTCTCACCTGCCGAGTTCATCATGATCTCCCTCACCCAGACGATGACCGGTCCGAGCGAGACCTAGGCGCACCAGGAGCACTCGATGGCGGCCAACAACAACCCCGGAAATCGCAAAGACCCGCTGACGGTCTTCTGCTTCAAGGTCGAGCTCAGCCTTCCCGGTGGTGGTGGTGGCGAAGCGTTCTTCAAGAGCGTGAGCGGTCTCAAGTACGAGACCGAGGTCGTGCCCGTGCGCGAGGGTGGCGCGAACGACACGACGTTCCTGCTCCAGGGCGCGACCAAGTGGTCGAACATCGTGCTGAAGCAGGGCTTCACGGGCTCGTCCTCGCTGCTCAAGTGGCGCGAGGAGTGGCTCGGCGGAAAGATGATCCGCATCGAGACCGGCAAGATCATCCAGCTCGACACGAAGCACCTCAACGCCGTCGCGAAGTGGACGTTCGTCCGCGGCTGGCCGTGCAAGTGGGAGCTCTCCGAGCTCGATGCGTCGAAGAGCGAGCTCTCGATCGAGACGCTCGAGATCGCCCATGAAGGCTTGAAGTTCGGCTGACCAGATGGCCAACGAGACCACCGAACCACGCGCGCTCAGTGCCGCACTTGCGGGGCCCACGTTCGCCACGCGTGGTGGCGGGCTCGCGATGCACGTCGCCGATCGTCACGTCGAGCGCTGGGCTCCCGAGACGAGTGCGAGCAAGAACCGTCAGCTCCGGTCGCAGGGGTTCGTTGATCGGTTGATCGCGCCGTGGATCGAGACGGCGCAGCGCTCCGCGTCGCTTCGCCTGTTCAGCCAGTACCGCAGCGACGGCGCGGGCGAACGCCCGCCGAGCGCGGTGTCGTGGGTGTTCCCGCGGCCCTGGTATCAGGACGAGCTCGATTGGATGGCGGCCGCACGTCAGGCGCCGGCGATGGGGTCGTCGCGCGAGGTCGCGCCATCGCTGTTCACGACGCGTGGCACGTACGTGGCGCCGTCGTCGAGCGCCGCGCAGCCGGCGCGCGCGTCCGCGGCGCTGCCGGCCGCGCTCTACGAGTACGTGGCGCCGTCGCTGTCGGTGGCGGCCGCCCCCGGTCCGATCGGGGGTGTCGGCTACGGCGGCGAGTCGCTGCGCGACGCGCACGCCCAGCCGTACACATCGCTGGTGTCGCTCGCGGCCGTGCAGGCCGCCGAGGTGATGTCGCGCGCGGTCGCGTCGACGCTCGCGCCGTCCAGCCGGATGTCGCCCGCGCTGCGCGGCGTGTTGTCGACGATGCTCGAGCGTGCCGCGGCGCCGCG
>JALZOI010000911.1 GCA_030857245.1 Myxococcota bacterium | reverse complement strand
CGCTCGAGCTCGGCGTCGTCCAGCACGCGCCGGTCGTCCCGCGGCGTCAGCCGGACGCCGGGCCCGAGGAAGCCGGCGAGCGCCCCACCGGCGAGCGGGCGACGCGCCAGGATCGCGAGCTTGTCGCGGGCGGCGTCGAGCAGCGGCGCGGCGGTCCGCGAGCACGCGTTGTACGTGACCTGGATCGCGGCGAGCCACGACTCCGCGACGAAGTCCTCGGCGCCGGTCAGGTCCTCGAGGATCGCGCCCCAGTGCAGCACCTTGCCCTCGCGCACGAGGCGCGCGCAGGTGCCGGCGAGCTCGGGCCACGCCGTCGAGGTCAGCCAGGTGTGCTGGACCTCGACCTGCGCGAGCGGCACGACCTCGAGCCGGGTCGCGCGCAGGGTCGCCTCGACGCGCTCCTGGACGTACGCCGCCGGCATCCGCTCGGGCATCCGGTCGCGCTTCGCCGCGCCCGGCCGGGGCTCCACCATCACGACCCGCGAGGCGAGGAGGGCGCGGTCGCGCAAGCCGAGGGAGCGCACCGCCGTGCCGCACAGCCGCTCGGCGTCGGTCTCGGCGGCGGCCTCGATGAAGGTGATGCCGAACCCGAGCGCCTCGTGCAGCGCGCGCTCGACCTCGCCGCGATCGACCCCGCGCGCCGCGGCGGTCGCGAGGTTGACGTCGCCGCAGCCGACCGCCGTCACCGTCATCGCGCCGAGCTTTCGCGTTCTCACGGCGACGGTCTATCACGTTGCCTGTCACCTCGCCTGGCGCGTCGCCCGGCGCGCGGCACCGCACCCGGCTCGTGCCGGAACGTCTGCGGTTGTGGCCCGCCATGTCGCGGGTCTATACAGGGTCATGCGCTTGCTTCCGGGTCTGCTCTGCCTCCTCGCCACCGTCGCGTGCAGCGACGACACCAAGGTCCGTCACCTGCCGGACGCACCGCCGCCGCCGCTCGACGCGCTCGATGCGTCGACGGCGGGCCCCGTCACGCTGACGATCACGGAGGGCGGCACGCCGATCCCGGGCGTCGAGGTGATCTTCCAGGACGCCGACTCGACGGTGGTCCTCGAGACCACGACGGGCACGAACGGCGTCGCGTCGGCGACGATGGACGCGGGCGGGTACGTCACCGCGATCCAGCCGTTCCTGAACACGCCCCAGGGCATCGCCCAGGCGGACCTGCGCACGTTCGTCGGCGTGAAGCCGGGCGACCAGCTGCAGCTCCGCCAGCCGGGCGAGCAGCCCGGCGTCAACGTCACGTTCGCGGGCCCGATGGATCCGAACGCCTTCAGCTACTTCCTCTACACGAGCTGTGGCGCGCAGGACATCTCGGGACCCAACGGCTCGGGCTCCGCGCCCGGGGGCCCGGTCACGCTCTTCGGCTGTGGCCCGATGATCGACGTCATCCTCGAGACCCGCGACTTCAGCGGCGCGAAGCTGCGGCAGATCGTCGAGCAGAACATCCCCGTCACCGAGGGCACCACGATCGACCTGACGGCGCGGACCTACACGCCGGTCCCCGCCGCGACCTTCTCGTACGCGAACCTGCCGGCGACGGTCACCAGCGTCGGCGTCTCGCACCACCTCGTCACGCCGCGCGGCCCGCTGCTCGCCGTGTTCACCACGCAGGACGTCGTCGCGGGTGCGGCCTCGGCCAGCATCGAGCGCCCGACCGTGACCGGCGCCACGATGGTGACCACCTCGGAGCTCCTCGGCTCGAGCAGCACGCGCCACACCGTCGTCGAGTGGGGCCCGGCCTCCGACGCGTACTCGTTCGACGGGGCCGGTGCGCTGCTCCCCGAGCTCACGAGCGCGGCGTCGCTGAGCATCCCGGATCACCGGATCTCGTGGACGTCGGCGGCGGGCGCGCAGGCCGCCGACCTCGTCCGGCTGTCGATCGGGCTGACGCGCGAGACCCCGGCCCTGCAGAGCTGGCGCTGGCAGATCGTCGCGCCCGCCGCCGGCTCGGCCGTCGTGCTGCCGGTGCTCCCCGGCGCGCCCGCGCGCTTCAACCCGGTCGCCGGTGACGTGCCGAACCGCACCCAGCTCGTCGTCGCGAAGGTGCCGGGCGGTTACGACGCGGTCCGCGCCTCGGTGCTCGCTGTCGACGGCATCTCGGAGCTCGCGGTCGGCGCCTCCGGGCGTGCGCTGTTCGCGACGTTCCTCGACAGCCAGAACTTTCTGCAGCGGTGGCAGCCGGCGTGGCCGTTCAGCGTGCTGAAGACCCACCACCGCTGACGTTTACTCCGTGCCGTCGGTGAGGTTAGATCCATCGATGGATCGACCAGGACCCGCGTCCGACGGCCCCGCCGTCGGTGCGTCCATGCCCCGCGTCGATGGCGTCGCGAAGGTCACCGGCCACGCGCGCTATCTCGACGACCTCGATGCGCCGGGGGCCTGGCACGGCGCCACGGTGCGCTCGCAGATCGCGCATGGCGTGCTGCAGGCGATCGAGCTCGATCCGGCGTTCGACTGGTCGCAGGTCGTGGTGGTCACGGCCGCCGACATCACCGGCAACAACTTCATCCGGCTCATCGAGGACGATCAGGTGGCGCTCGTGCCGGTCGGCGGCAAGGTGATGCACGTCGACGAGGCGATCGCGCTGGTCGCCGCGCCGACGCGCGCGCTCGCCGCCGCGGCCGCGGCCGCCGTCCGCCCCCGCAT
>JALZOI010000910.1 GCA_030857245.1 Myxococcota bacterium | reverse complement strand
GACCCGCGCACCGAGCCGGGCGAGCTCGATCGCTTCCGCCGCGCGGTCCCGCACGCGGAGCTCGCGCTGATCGCGGGCGCGGGCCACAGCCCGCACAGCGAGCGCGCCGTCGCCCCCGAGGCCATCGCGATCGCGACGCGCTTTCTCCGCGCGCATCCGTGATCGCGGCGCTCTACCCGGTATCGTGCCCGCGATGCGGTACGTCCTCACCGACGCTGACGCCGATCCGGCGGCCTGGCTGACCGCGCCGCCGTACCCGTACCTGCTGGCGGGCGTCGCCGGGGCCGAGCAGGGCGGCGTCGCCGCGGTCCTGCAGGACTTCGTGAGCGCGATCGGCGTCGAGCACGTCGAACGTCTGCGCGAGGTCACCGCGGCCGAGGTCGGCTACGGCGTCGAGATGGCCGGGTCGATGTACGACGACGACCTCGAGCCGGGCGACGAGCCGTTCGAGGGGGTCCTGATCACCACGAACATGCGCGATGACGCGGTGGTGCTGTCGCGCGCTGCCTATGCGCGGCTGGTGCAAGCGATGGTCGACCGCGCCAGCCAGCGCTGAAGGCCTGCAGGGTTCGGGCGGGTCCGGGCGGGAAGCCGGCGAAGCCACGGCCGAGGAGGGGCGCTGCATCGAACGTGCAGCTGTGGCGCGAACCGCCGTCCTCGTGTCTGCCGAGGACGCCGCGTAGATCGCCGTCGAGCGGAAGGGCGACGGTCGGCCCGCCGATCCGGTCAAGCGGCTCACCGTCGCGCCTGCGCCGGCTCACCACGCGACGGAGAGGCTGCTCGCGAGCGACCGCATGAGGCTCGTGACGTCCGAGAGCGGCAGGCTCACGGTCTCGAGGAAGTGCCGGCGCGTCCCCTCGAGCAGGGCCTCGCGCGCGTCGCGCAGCCAGCGGAAGGCGGTCACGCGGTGGACGCGGAACAGCCGCGCGAGCTCCTCGGTCCCGACGCCCTCGACGAAGCACAGCCGGAGGTACGTGCGGTCGCGATCGGCGAGCTCGGCGAGGGCGCGCGCGAACGCGCTGGCGAACGCGTCCTTGTAGGCGCGCGAGGCGCCCGCGAGGACGGGCTCGGTCACGGCGATCCGGAACAGCTCGTCGTCGCCGTGGACCTCGCGCGTGGTCGCGCGCAGCATCATCAGGGCCTCGCGGATCGCGACGATCTGCACCCACGCGGCGAGCCGGCCCCGGCCGCGGTACTCCCCGACGCGCGGCGGGTCCCCGACCAGCAGCTTGACGCGCACGCGCTGCAGGACCTCCTCGATGAAGTCGGCGTCGCGGCCGAACCGCACGAGCGCGCCACGGATGTCGGGGACGACGACCTCCTCGAAGGTGGCGACCGCCGCCGCGTCACCCGTCACGAGCGCCGCGGCGAGCGCGAGGTCCTCGGCGAAGCGTGGCGCGGCGGCGTCGCCGGTCAGTGCGTCGCGATCCATCGCTCGACCTCCTTCGCGGTGTTCGCATAGGGCGCGGCCAGCTGGCTGAGCGCAGCGTGCGCGCGGCGCGCGAGCACGCGAGCTTCCGCGCGCCGGCCGGCACGCCACCGATACTTCGCGAGCAGGAACCGCGCGTACGAGGCGTCCGGGACCTCGACGCCGTTGTCGTCCCAGGCCGCGACGGAGTGCTCCACCATGGCGAGCGCGGCCTCGCGATCGCCGCGGCGATCGAGCTCCTCGGCGATCCGGAACTCGGCGACCGCGACGAGCGGATGGTGCTCGCCAAAGCCAGCGGTACCGATCGTGCGCGCGCGCTGCAGCAGCGCGAGCGCCTCGTCGTGGTTGCCCCGATCGCGCTCGGCACGCGCGAGGCCGGTCAGGGCCTCGGTGAGGTGCGGGTGCTCGGCCCCGAGCGCCTGCTCGCGGATCGCCAGCCCGCGTCGGTACAGCTTGACCGCGCGATCGAGCTGGCGCAGCTCGAGGGCGAGGCCGGCGAGATCGGTGACCGGCAGCGCGACGTCGGGGTGCGCCGGGCCGACGGTCGCCTCGAACATCGCGAGCGAGCGCTCCTGGATCTCGATCGCCTCGGCGCGTCGGCCCGCCATGTGGACGGCCAACCCGAGGTTGTGGAGCGAGCCCGCCAGCAGCGCGGACTTCGCGCCGTGGCGCTCCTCGGTCAGCCGCACGACCTCGCGGTAGTGGCGCTCGGCCTCCGCGTGATCGCCGCGGTTGTACGCGAGCGCGCCGAGCACGGTCGCGAGCCGCGACGCGACGGACGGATCGCGCGGCACGCGCTCCGCGGCGGCCTCGGCGATCTTCGCGAGGGCGCGCGCCTCGTCGGTCTTGCCGAGCTCCGCGTAGGCCGAGAGCAGCATGATGATCGTGTTGAGGCGCGCGACGTCGTTGCCCGCGCGCTCGGCGATCGCGAGCGCCTGCTCGAGCACGGCCACCGAGCCGGCGGAGTCGCCGGTCCGCGACATCGCATCGGCCTTGCGATACAGCAGCTCGCCTTGCGCGGCGGGATCGTTGGCGGGGGCGCGCGCGATCAGCTCGTCGAGCTTCTCGAGCGCCTGCTGGTACTGCCCGAGCGCGGACAGCGTCGACACCTCGTCCATCCCGGCGCGGATCGGCGCGCGGCCGGCGGCGAGCTCGGGCGACGTCGTGGTCGGGCGCTGCGCGGGCGCGGCGAGGCACAGCTTCGCGCCGCGGATGTCGGC
>JALZOI010000909.1 GCA_030857245.1 Myxococcota bacterium | reverse complement strand
AAGAACGCGAACGGAGCACCAACGACGACTACCGCATCGAGAAACAAAAACCGCAACCAGTCACCAAGCGAGGTCGATGGGGAGATGTAGTTGTCGTTGATGGGTGAATGTAATTGACGTCAAGCAGGACCGGCGGTACCTGGGATCGCGCCGTGACTCATTCCGATCACGAGGAGAGGCAGGGTGAGAATCGCCGCGATCGCGAAGTCACGTCGGATCGACTGCTGCTCGCGAGCTTCTGCGGACGCCAGTGCATCCGCCCGCGATTCGGACGGCGCGCCGGTGATCGCCGTTGTTGAGGGCGCGTCGACGACGCCATACCCGGCCTTCTCGATCGCGGCGACGAGCAGCGCGCGCTTCGTCGCGCTGGGATCGAGCTTCACGGACGCTCGCTGCGTCACGAGGTTCACGCTCGCCTCGTTCACGCCGGGAACCGCGCGCACCGCCTTCTCGATGCGGCGTACACAGGCGGCGCACGTCATGCCGGTGATCGACAGCTCGACACTCGCGCTAGCCGGAGGTGGCTGCTGCGATAGCACATCGGTTGCGGAGACCGAGAGCGTCATGGCATCGCCTCCACGGTGGTCGCGCGGCCGGCGGCCGCCTCGGCCTGGATGGCCTCACGGCGAGCACGGCGCCGTGCTTCGTAAGCAGAGACAATTTCCTTGATCAACGTGCAGACGGCTGCTGCGACCAAGGCTTCTTTGGACTTGCACGACATTTCACCCGCCTCGACGCAGCGGGCCGGGCGGCATTACACCCTCCCCAGGTGGGCGGATCTGTAATGACGCCGGCCGGGCTGCGTCGTGATGGGCGAACCGGCCGAACTGGCCAGATCAAGGAGTAACGAGATGAGCAACGAACAAGACACCATCCTCGAAGTTCAAGGCATGACGTGCCCGTCCTGCATCCGGCACGTCAGCTCGGCACTCACCGACCTCGACGGGGTCGGCAAGGTCGACGTCAAGTTTCGCGACGGCATCGTCGTCGTCAAGCACGACTCGACCCAGGCGCCGGTGACGCAACTGATCGAGACGCTGAACGAAGCAGGGTACGCCTCGAAGCAACGATCTCTGTAATGCGATGAGGCGCATCGCGTCGTCACGCGCGAACCCTCTCAAGGAGATCTCGCGTGACGACCTCAGCTTCCATTCCTGACCCCCGCCGCTGGTGGGCACTCTTCCTCCTCTGCACTGCACAGTTCCTCGTGATCCTCGATACGTCGATCGTCGGCATTGCGTTGCCGGCGCTGCAGCGTTCTCTCGGATTCGACGCCGCCGGGCTGCAGTGGATCTTCAACGCGTACGTTGTCGCGTTTGGTGGTCTGCTGTTGCTAGGCGGACGCCTCGCCGACCTCTTCGGTCCCCGGCGTCTCTTCGGCATCGGCTTCGGGATCCTCACCGTTGCCTCGCTCGTCGCGGGCATCGCGACGACGGGCACGACACTGCTGATCGCTCGCGCCATTCAAGGTGCGGGCGCCGCGCTGATCGCGCCGGCTGCTCTCTCGATGGTGATGGCGTTGTTTGCAGCGCGTCCCGCGGAGCTCCGCAAGGCGCTTGGTTTCTGGGGCGCATCGGCAGCTGCCGGTGGTACCGCAGGCGTGTTCCTCGGTGGCGTGATCACCGAGTGGCTGAGCTGGCGCTGGACGTTCCTCATCAACGTTCCCGTTGGCCTTCTCGTGCTGCTCGCGATGAACGCTTGGCTCCCTCGCGGGCAGCGCCAGCGCGGAAGCGTCGACCTTGCCGGAGCGGTCACGGTGACGTCGGCGCTCGGACTCGCGGTCTACGCGATCGTGACGGCCAACGAGCCGGACAGCGGGCTGCGCACGGGCGTCATGCTCGCGGTCAGCGGGGCTTTGTTCCTCACGTTCGCGACGCTGCAGCGCATTCGCAATTCGCCACTCGTCCCGCTCGCCATCTTCCGCGCGCCGAATCTCACCATCGGGAACATCGCGATGGCGCTGCTCGGCGCAGCGTGGATCCCGATGTGGTTCTTCCTCAACATGTATCTGCAGGAAGTGCTCGGCTACGGCGCATTCGAGAGTGGCCTCGCGCTGCTGCCGATGACGCTAGCCATCATGGTCCTCATGATGTTGGCGACGGAGAAGGTAGTCGGGCGCATCGGCCCGAAGTCTGCGCTCGTCGTCGGCTTGGGCGTGCTCGGCGTGGCGCTCGTGCTGTTCGCACGCATGCCGGTCGCCGGCTCGTTCGCGGCTGATGTGCTCGTGCCGTCGCTGCTCGGCGCGATCGGCATGTCGCTCGCCTACATCCCGGCGATGATCACGTCGACCGCGACCGCGCGCCCCGAAGATGGTGGTCTCGCGTCGGGCTTGGTCAACACGACGTACCAGGTGGGCTCTGCGATCGGCCTCGCTGCGATGGTCGCCGTCGCCGGGTCGAAGACGTCATCCCTGATGACGTCGGGTGTTGACGCGACGTCGGCCATGAACGACGGCTTCTCGTCGGCATTCGTCGGCGCGGCCATCATCGCATTCGTCGCCGCCGGTGTCGCGATGGTCGCCATTCGGGCGATGTCCCGTCGACTGTTGAATCTCGGTGGCGGTCGGGGTGATCACTACGCGGCCTTCGTTCGCGTTGCAACAGCGGGCGTGGAGTTCTCGTGACGAGTGAGTGCGCGCATCAGTTGGGTC
>JALZOI010000014.1 GCA_030857245.1 Myxococcota bacterium | reverse complement strand
AGGCCGCGTGTACCTCAACCATCGGGCTCGGCGCCAATCAGCGGCAACGAGGCCGTCGCAGCGACATCACCTCAGCCAGCCCGCACGAAATCAGCCCCCAGAACCTCAGGCGGCCTGCTCGCTAACAATCGAGGCAGTGCCCGACGTCGAGTGGTTGAAGAACGAGAAGCCCGAGTTCGATTTCTTCACGTTCGACGAGGCGAAGCGGCTCGTCGCCGCCGCGGACGGTGAGTGGCAGACGATGATCCTCGTCGCGCTGCGCACCGGCATGCGGATCGGCGAGCTGCTCGCGTTGCAGTGGCAGGACGTGGACCTCGTTGCCGGGCGGATCACGGTCCGGCGCAACGTCGTGTGGGGCCACCTCGGTACGCCGAAGTCGGGCAAGTCGCGCGAGATCCCGTTGTCCAACGACGCCCAGAAGGCGCTGAGGGACCACCGGCATCTCCGCGGCGCGCTTGTGTTCTGCGATGCCGGCGGCCACATGCTGACCGAGGGCGAGGTCCGCCACCCGCTGTGGCGTGCGTGCAAGCGAGCGGGGCTGCGGCTCATCACCTGGCACGTGTGTCGGCATTCGTTCGCCTCGCACCTCGTGATGCGCGGCGCGCCGATCAAAGCGGTGCAGGAGCTGTTGGGCCACTCCACGATCTTGATGACGATGCGGTACGCCCACCTGGCGCCCGAGGTCGTGCGGGAGACCGTGCAGCTCCTCGATCTGGAGGGACCGGTCGCAATTGGGCAGAGTTTGGGCAGAGCAGCCGCGAAGTTGGGCTAGCTACGCGAAAAATAATAGTGGAGGCGGCGGGAGTCGAACCCGCGTCCGAGAATGCATCCGAACGGACGTCTACGCGTGTAGGCACACCATTTGGGGTCTCATGCTCGCCGACGGTGGCCGGTCTGCGTGCATGACAAGTCAGCTTTTTCTCGATCTCCCTGCACTGACACTTCGGGGATCCAGTCTGATTGTGGCGGTGTTTCGTGGCTACAGACGGAAGCCTCGAGCACCGTCGTTACCTGGGTTTAATCAGGCAGCGAGAGCAACAGCGTTGTTATCGTTCGCAGTTGCAGGATTGCCCATTTTTACGTGGCCATGGGCGCCACGACGCGCTGTCCGTACATCGACATCCCCGTCGAAGCCGGTACGCCCCCATTTCAAAGAACTGGAGGGACTATGGGTCCGGATTCGCCCTCGGTCAATCGGTGAGTCCCGCAGCCTCGGGAAATCGGGCAGCGTCCGCGCACGGAAAGGCCTGGGCCGTCCCGATGGCCCCCACGGCCGGGGCCGCCCGCGCCACGCCTGCGAGTGACTCATCGTATCGACCAGCCGGACGACCATCGGGGCATAGGGTGCCGCGCCATGAAGCGCTTCGAGCTCGTGAAAGGCACCTCGTCGAAGTTCTGGACCATCGAGCGCGCCGGGAAGCAGGTCACCACCGCGTGGGGCCGCATCGGCACCACCGGGCAGGCGAAGACGAAGGCGTTCGCCAGCGAGGCGCTCGCCGAGAAGGAAGTCGCCAGGCTCGGGGCCGAGAAGACGCGCTCCGGCTACCAGGCGGTCGGTCACCCCGTCACGGCCGTGCCGCCGACCGCGCGCTCCACGCCGAAGGGCTCGCTCACCACGCTCGAGCTGTGGGCGCTGGGCGAGGCCCTTGCCAACACGACCGACTGCAAGCTGTCGGGCCGCGCGGATTTCATGTGGTCCGCAGGCGACGGCGCGTCGATTCCGTCGCGGAACGGGCAGCTCCGCCTTGGCGATGCCGAGCATCACCCGGGCTCGGTGCTGCTGAAGGCCGCCGCCGGCCGCGGTCCCAACGCGTTGTTCAGCGTCCACGCGACCATCGACGGCGAGCCGACGCGGGTCGTAGGCGTGCGGCTGCGACGGGGCCTGCCGGTTGCGTGGGAGGTGCAGACCCCGCTGCCGATCAAGCGACAGAAGCAGGACAACAGCCGCGGGACCGCGGGCATCTGGACGCCGGGGCTCACGCCGAAGCAGCTCACGGACATGCCGCTCTTCCTCGAGGCGACGGGTGGGCGCGCGCTGGACTGCTCGACGGTCGACGACCACATGCCGTGGCTCCTCGGCCTCGACGCGAACGGCGAGGCCGTGTGCGTCGTGAACGGACGCAACCGCGCGCTCTTCGCGGCCGGTGCCGACCCGATCGAACGACCCAGCGCTGCCGAGCTCGCGGCGTTGCGCGCACAACCGCATCGTCACGCGATCCCCGCCGCGGATCTGCAGGCCTTCGCGGCCGCGATCCGCAAGCCCGCGGTGCGGCGGCCCGCGAAGGCGGACCGGAGCATCGCGGACGGAGAATGGGTGGAGGTCAAGCCGTTCTCGAAGCGGCTCAGGCTGGCGTTCTGCACGGATCCCGACCTCGCGTTGCCGTCGGCGCGCGGCGAGCTGTGCTTCGGCAACTTCGCCGAGCCGGCGTCCGCGATCCGGATCAAGGGGTGTGCGGCGACCAACCTGCGGATGCGCGTCGAGCACACCGTCTTCTCGCGTTCCGCGCACGGTGAACGCTGGGCGTTCGAACAGACCCTGCACGGCCTGCGGCTTTCGGAGGAGCGGCCGGTGCGCTGGCAGGTGCAGGGCGAGCTCGTGCCGAGGAAGCGCTGGGCGCATCACATCGAGGAGTCGTGCCACGTGGGGTGCTGGACGCCGGGCCTCGAGCGCACGAACCCGGAGGGCTTCGACGGCAAGACGTACCCGACCGAACATGCCGGCGGCTTCCGGTGGAAGGCGAAGGCGAGGACCCCGCTGGCCTGGATGATCGGCTTCGACGCCCACGATCGACCCGCGTGCGTCCTGGTGGCTCCGATGAGCGTGGCGTGGGACGCCGGTGCGTATCGGTTCGCCGACTACTTCGCACCCGGCGACGCGCCGGTGACGAAGCGCGGAGTGGGCGCGGCGGTGCGAGCCGCGAAGGCGGAAGCCCTTGCCGCGAACGAGCTGCTCGCTGCCGAGCACCCGCTCACGCCGGCGACCGCCGCCGAGCTCGCTGCGATCGCGAGCGCCATCGCGGCGGGTCCCACCAAGCCCACGAAGCGCATCACGGAGCGCATCACCGAGCGCTTCTCCCTGAGCTGGGACAAGGCTGCGATCCCGGCGGTGAAAGGCAAGCTGCGCGTCGGCGATCCGGGCGGCGCCGACTTCGCGCTCGCGGCGGGCGGCGATGGCGTCAAGCAGGTGTTCGCGTTCTACGACGACGAGAACGAGGAGGCGAGCGCCTGGGGTCGTGCGGTGCTGGGTGTGCGACTCGGCGCGGGCAAGGCGGTGCAGTGGAAGCCGAGCTTCGGCATGGGCGTCGATTCTGGCAAGTACGGCGTGTGGTCACCCGGGTTCCCGACCGACGACCTCGCGGAGGGGCTGCACACCGAGGGCGAGCTGGTCGCGAAGATCCAGAGCACGGCGGAAGGCGACTGCGGGTTCCCGAGCCTCGTCGGCCTCGACGCGGCGAAGCAGCCCGTGGCCTTCTTGTTCGGAGAGGCGCTCCGCCCCGAGGTCTTCGAGCGGGCCAAGCGCCCGCTCGCGAGCTGACGCACACCGCCCGTCGCCGCTGAGCTGGCCCGCTCAGTCCCGCGCGGCCCAGAACGTGCTGAGCGCGGGCCACAGCCGCTCGGACGCCTTGCGCGACACCACCGCGCCGACGTGGCCGCCGCGATCGACGAGGATCTGCTTGTCGCGGCTGGCGACGTGATCGATCAGCGGCTGCGCGCTGGCGACCGGCACGATGTGATCGCCCGTGAACGCCAGCGCGAGCACCGGGCACGTGATCGACGACAGCCGGGCAGGGCGTCCGAGCACCGTGAACTCGCCGCGCACCAGCCGGTTCTGGCGGTAGAGCTCGTCGACGTAGCGCTCGTAGCAGGCGCCGGGGAACGCCACGTTGTCCTTGCCCCACTTCTCCGTCACCAGCATGCCGTCGAGGAACTCGTCATCCCACGCGCGATCGAGCAGCGCGACGACCTTCGCCGCGCCCACGGTGGGCCGCAGCATCTTGAACGACGCCTGCATGAGCTGGTGCGGCACGTTGCCGAATGCCGCGACCAGCGCCGCGAGGTCGAAGGTGTCGGTGCGCGTCCACGCCGTCATGATGCCCGCGGCGTCGAAGTCGATCGGCGCGGCGAGCGCGGTCAGCGAGGCGATGCCCTCGGGGAACGCGGCGACGTACGCGGTGGCGAGCGTCCCGCCGAGGCAGTAGCCGAGCACGTGGGTCTCGCCGCCGCTGCCCGGCTCGCGCGCCGCGATCCGCACGGCGCGGCCGAGGTAGCGCCCGCCGATGTCATCCCACGTCAGGTAGCGATCCTCGGGACCGGGCGTGCCCCAGTCGATGCAGTAGACGATGTGGCCCTGCGCGACCAGCCACTCGATCAGCGAGCGGCCGGGCCCGAGGTCGAGCACGTACCACCGGTTGATCAGCGACGGCACCAGCAGGATCGGCGTCGCGTAGGTCGGCTGCGCCGGCGCGAACCGCATCAGCTTCCACTTGTTCTCGGTCCACACCACGGTGTGCGGCGTGACGCCGACCGGCGGCGAGAACCCGCGTGGCGCGCGGCGCAGCAGCGCGGCGATCGAGTCGATCGGTGACTTCTTGGGCGGCATCATCCGTACAGCGCCTCGAAGCGATCGCGCATCCGCTCGTAGACGGCCTTGCGGCGCAGCTTGAGCGACGCGGTCAGCAGGCCGTTCTCGACGGTGAGCGGGGTCTCGGCGACGAAGTGACGCTTGATGCCCTCGTGGCGCGCGAGCTCGCGATTGACATCCTCGACGCGCGCCGCGACCCGCCGGTCGCGCTCGTCGCGCGGCACCGTGGTCGCGTCCGTGCGCACCCACACCGCCGCCACGAGGTACGGGCGGCTGTCGCCATAGACCACGACGCGCTCGATCAGCGGATCATCGACGAACCGCGCCTCGATGTTCGCGGGCGGGATGTTCTTGCCGTTGGCGGTGACGAGGATGTCCTTCTTGCGGTCGATGATCTGCAGGAAGCCGTCGTCGGTCCAGCGGCCGACGTCGCCGGTGCGGAACCAGCCGTCGCGGGTGAACGCGGCGGCGGTCGCCTCGGGATCCTTGAAGTACCCGGCGAACACGTTCGGGCCGCGCGCGAGGATCTCGCCGTCGTCGGCGAGCTGGAGCTCGACCGACGGCAGCACGCGGCCGACCGTATCGAAGCGGAAGTTGCCGGGGAGGTTGAGCGTCAACGTCGGCGACGTCTCGGTGAGGCCATAGCCCTCGATGATCAGGATGCCCGCCTCGTGCAGCAGCTGCTTGATCTCGATCTTGAGCCCGGCGCCGCCCGACAGGCAGAACCGCAGCCGTCCACCGGTGACCCGCCGCAGCGCCTCGGTGCGCGCCTCCGGCGTGACGGCGCCGGCCTGGATCGCGCGCGCGATCTTCTCCCAGTACGCGGGCACGCTGAAGAACACGTGCGGCGCGATCTCCGGCAGCAGGTCGAGCACCTCCGCCGGTGACGCCAGGTAGGTCTCGTAGCCGAGCAGGTTGCCCATGCACAGCTCGCCGAACCCGAAGATGTGGCTCATCGGCAGCCACAGCACGTCGCGATCCCCCTCGGCGAGCAGCGGCGCGTTGCACACCAGCCAGTCGGCGCCGTTGGTGCCGACGTTGCGATGCGTGAGCGGGACCCCCTTGGGGTTGCCCGACGTGCCACTCGTGTAGAGCACCTGCGCCGGCGCATCGAGCGCCAGGGCGCCGAGCCGCGCGTCGACCAGCGCCGGTGCGGCGACGTCGCGCACCGCACACGCGCGGATCGAGCTGTCGTTCGCGACCGGCGCATCGGGCGCCCATGCGGCGCCCTCGAGCGGCACGACGTCGAAGGGACGGCCGACCAGCGCGCGGGCGCGCTCGAGCCGGGCGAGCTGCTCGGTGCCCGCGGCGAACACGAACCTCGCCTCGCAGTGCTCGAGGATGTACGCCACCTGCTCGGCGGTCGACGCCGGATAGATCGGGACGAACGCCGCGCCCGCGGTCTGCGCACCGAGCGCGGCGCTGGCCCACGCCACGGAGTTCTGCGCGAAGATCGCGACGCGCTCGCCGGGCTGCACGTCGTGCTCGATCAGCCACCGTGCGACGCCGCGGATCTGGAGCGCGAACTCGCCCCACGTCACGGGCTGCCACGCCCCGTCGACGCGGACCTGGAACCGGGGCCGGTGGCGGTGCGTCGCGAGGCGATCGAACACCGCGCGCGGCGCGGGCTTGACGTCGAGGAGCGCCGAGACGTCCATCGCTAGCGCCTCCCCAGCTGCTCTTCGAGATCGCACAGCCGGCTCTCGAGCTGGTTGAGCTTGTGGAGCGAGCGCTCCTGGTCGCGGCGCGTCGGCAGCCCGAGCGTCGACCACCACGTCGACAGCGCGCGGTCGGCGGCGGCCTTGGTCTTCATCACGCCGGTGAGGAGCGCGCCGACCGGGCGCAGCACGCTCGGGTTGGTCATGACCTTCTCGGCGTACTGCGTGGTCGCCTGATCCCACGCGCCGAACCCCTTCTTCCACATGTCCCAGATCATGGTGTCACTCCTAGTGCGAAGCGCCTGAGGTAGGCGGCGTTCGTGAAGTCGGCATCCGGCTCGTCTTGCCGGCTCTCGGCGCGCGCGATCTCGCCGAAGCACTCGAACAGGAACAGCGCCTGCCGGCGGCCGATGACCGGCGTGCCCGTCGACGGCGTGCGGACCACGTGCGTGCGGACGCGCAGCACCGGCGAGAACCGCACGTACGGCAGCTCGAGCCGCCCGTCGCCGGTGACGTCGACGGTGACCACGTCGGTGCCGACGAACGGCAACCCGACGACCGTGCCGCCGGTGATCTGGCCGGTGCTGGTGTACGCGTCGCCGTCGACGATCGGGAAGCGCAGCACGGCGATCGGCGTCGCGTAGCGGATCAGCGTGCGGCCGCCCGCAGGCGCCATCTCGCGCGACGCGGTGCCATCGAGCCACAGCGCCTGCTCGTCCTGGTGGTAGACGCCGTCGAGGCCGAAGCCGCCGTCGACGACGAGCTCGCCGCCCGGGAACTCGTCCGCGTACCACTGGTCCTTGAGCGGGGTCGCGCCGAGGGCGATCACGGTGTCGTCGGCGCGCTCCTCGGAGAGGTCCCAGTTGCGATCGGTCCCGGCGAGGTCGACGGTGCGCGTCGCGCCGGCGGGCGAGGCGTAGTACGAGGCGGTCACGCCGAACGCGATCGGCAGCTCGGCCTCGGTGATCACGCCGTCGCGGTCGGGCACGCACCCGGGGACGACCGGGACGGGCTCGGGCTGCGGCGTCAGGTTGACGCCGCACGCGGTGAGCGCCGCGAGCAGCACGAGCGGGGTGGGGGCGAGGTTGGGCATCAGAACACGAACCACACGCGCGCCCGGATCGCGTACGCCGGCTTGGCCTCGAGGGTGGTGTTGTCGAACGCGGCGCCGGGCAGGAACACCGCCGGCGTCAGCGCGGCGGCGAAGCCATCGCGGCTGGTGAACCGCAGCTCGGGATCGATCTCGATGCCGAGACCGCGCGCGCCGCTCGGCGTCGATGACGCCTCGACGGCCCAGGATGCGATCAGCGCGGCGGCGGCCTCGAGCCGACCGGCGCCGGCGGTGAGCAGCGTCGTCCGCGCGTGCGGCCGCAGGTAGATCGCGTCGGTCACGGTGCCGATGATCTCGCGGAACAGGATCTGATCGATCCGGTAGTCGGGGTGGAACCGAAAGTTGTCGACCGTGCGATCGCGCGGCAGGTCCGCCTGCGCACCATCGAACGCGCCCGCCATCGGTGCCGCCTCGCCGACCACCGGGAACGCGCCGAACCCGGGCGCGTCGTCGCCGCTCGCGTAGCCCGCGTCGAAGCCCAGCCGCGAGCGGCCGAGCAGCAGCTCGGACTGCAGCGCGATGCCGAGCTGGGACGAGGTGACCGGCACGGTGATCTCGGTGCCCGGGATCAACGAGGGCTGCTCGATCCGGGCCCGCGCGTAGATCGCCTCGGCCTCGAGGCGGACGCGCGCGTTGGTGAGGCGGAACCAGCCACCCGTGGAGGTCGCCGAGAAGCCGCGCGCGACGAGATCGTCGCTCGTGAACATCCTCGGCGGCGTGACGGTCGGCAGGTAGCTCGCGGGGACGTCGTCGTCCTGGGTGCGGCGCGCGACGTACGCGCCGTACTCCACGGTCGTGCGCCCGGCCTCGGCGCGCCGGCCGAGGGCCGCGGGCGAGTGGACCTTGAGCACGGCGAGCGTGAACCCGGCGACCTTGTCGGACGGCTCGAGCGCGACCGCGTGACCGGCGTCGCGCGAGCGCGTGAACGGCCCGCGCGCGGCGACGTCGTAGGCGGCGGCGAACAGGTGGCCGGCGAGCGGTGAGACGAACGCGATGCGGTCGGCGGCGTCGCCCTTGTCGCAGTCATCGCAGTCGCCGCCGTTGGCGGTCATGCCGAGCCCGAAGTGCGCGCCCATCCGGCCGGCCGCGAGGATGCCGAACGGCGTCAACGCCTCGCCCCACACGCGCTTCACCACGACGGCGGTCGGGCGCTGGCCGGTGCTCGTCGCCGGCGAGCCGTTCGCCAGGTCGGGATCGCCGCCGAGCGAGACGTTGTCGAGCCAGTCGATGCGCGCCTTCACGGCGACGCCGACCCCCGCCGCGTGGACGGTGAGATCGGTGCGCGCGCGGAGGTCGCCGGCGTCGAGCAGCTGCCCGCCGCCGAGCGGCACCGGATAGAGCGGCTGACCTCGCGTGTCGAGGCCGCGATCGAGATCGAGGTTGTAGAGCCCGGTCTCGCGCAGGCGGAGCCCGCCGTGCAGCACGAGCTCGAGGCCCTCGCGCGGCGCCGCGTACCGCCGTGGCGTCAGCTCGGCGCCGATCGCGGCGAGGTCCGCGCCGACCGGGAGCGTGAGATCGCGGGTCAGCGACGGCACCGGGCGCTTGTCGCCGGGGAGCTCGGCGGCGCGCACGATCGTGATGGTGTCGGTGGTCGCCATAGCGGTTCCGGTTCCGGTTCCGGTTCCGGTTCCGGTTCCGGTTCCGGTTCCGGTTCCGGTCTCGGTTCCGGTCTCGGTCTCGGTCCCGGTCTCGGTCCCGGTCGCCGGCGAGGCGGCCGCTGTGGTCGGCGGCGAGGCGCTGACGTCGCGCGCCAGGAACGTGGCGAGGTCGCGCGTCGACGGACCGTGCGCCTCGATCATCGGCGCGTGGCCACACTGCGGGTAGACCTTGAGCTCGGCGTTCGCGAGCTCGTTGACGAGGCGCTGGCCGAACCGCAGCGGGGTGACCTGATCCTGCTCGCCCCACAGCAGCAGGACGGGGCGGGTGAAGGTCTTGAGCTGCTCGTGGAGCTCCGCGAAGTGGTGCGTGCGCGCGGTGGCAAGGGCCGCCGCGACGGTGCCCGGGCGATCCATCTCGGCCTCGAGGTACTCGACGCGCGCCTGCGTGACCCAGCGCTCGTCGTGGTACGCGAGCGGTCCGCGGTCCTCCATGCGCTCGCGATAGTAGAGGCCGAACAGCAGCTCGCCGAGGCCCGGCTTCTCCGCCCACCCGAAGAAGCTCGGGACCTGATCGTCGTAGACGTACGCGTCGTACAGCGCGACGCGGCGGACGCGCGCCGGCTGCGTCACCGCCATCGAGAGCACGACCGACGAGCCCCACGAGTGACCGACGATGGCCACATCCTCGACGCCGAGCTTGTCGAGCACCTTCCAGACGAGCGCCGCCTGGGCCGCGGGGCTGTAGTCGCCGGCCGGGCGGCTCGTCCAGCCGAAGCCCTTGAGGTCGATCGCGATCACGCGGTGGCGCGGCTCGAGCGACGGGATCACCGGCAGCCAGCTCGCGCTCGACGCCGAGTACCCATGGATCATCACGACCGCGGGGCCCTCGCCGGACGCACGATAGCGGACGTGGACGCCGTCGACGTCGACGAAGGTCGCGTCGGCCGGCGCGCCGGGTAGCTTCCCGGCGTGGAACCGCGGACAGCCGGCGAGCAGGGCGAGCAGGGCGAGCGTGAGCGCCGCGACGATCGCGGGGCTGAGGTGGGGGCGCGACGGCGACATCACGGTGCGAGCCTCCGCACCTCCGCCGGGTCGTCGAACTCGGCCGCGGCCTCGAAGTCCTGCGACGCCGCCGTGGCGACCGAGCCGAAGCACTCGGCGACCCACGCGAAGGTGCGCTTGGTGAGGAGCGTCGTGAACCCGGACGTCCGCGTCAGATCCGTCGCGATGCGGACCACCGGGAACGCTCCGTAGGGCGTCTCCATCATCCCGCCCTGATCGACGACCGAGGTGTACTTCTCGGTGTACGCCACGAGGAAGCCCTGCGCCGTGCCGGTGACCGTGCTCGTCGACGTCCACGTCGAGGTGCGGCCGAACGGCAGCGCGAGGATCCTGGCGGGCGGCTCGTACGCGAGCTCGGTGCGTGCCGCCCCGCCGGCCGGCGACACCACGCCGAGCAAGGTCACGGCGCTCGCGTCGATCCGGAACACGCCGAGCAGGTCGAGCTCGGCGGACAGCGGGGTCGCGTAGCTCGCGGTCGGGAAGCGCGCGGCCCACCAGGTGCCCGCCGGCGCGAGCAGCGCGATCGGGCGGTCGGCGTCACCGGCGAGCTGGCCGGCGAGGTTCCAGCTCCGCACGCCGCCGCTGCCGGCCGTGCCGGTGGTGTCGAACGTGGCGTCGATCGCGACGCGAAACGTCGCCATCTTGCCGGCGATCAGCGGCAGCTCGCCCGCCGTGATCATGCCGTCGTGGTCCGGCGTGCACAGCCCGGAGGTGCCGTCGGTGGGGGCGTCGCCGCCGGGCGCCGCATCGACGTCCGCGGGACCGCACGTGCCGTCGGTCTTGCAGAACCCGGAGGCGCACTCGTCGTGGGTCGTGCACGTCGCGCCACCGGGCCCGCCGCATCCCGCCGCCGCGATGCTGCAGAGCAGCAAGAAAGTCGCGCTGGCGGGGCTGAACATGGCGGCACGCTACGTCCGAGATCGTGGGGCTGTCAATCGCTCTCTTGCGGCGCAGCAAAAATCCGGCTTGCGATGCAGCATGGCCGCCGGGTAGGGTCCCCCCGTGCCCGCGGTCGTCATCAAGAAATATGGCAACCGCCGCCTCTACGACACCGGCGATAGCCGCTACGTCACGCTCGACGAGCTCGCGACCAAGATCCGCTCGGGGCTCGATGTGCGCGTCGTCGATGCCCAGACCAGCCAGGACCTGACGCAGGCCACGCTGACCCAGATCGTGCTGGAGACCGGCAACGCGGCGAAGTTCCTGCCGGTCCAGCTGCTGACGCAGATGATCCGGCTCTCCGACGATGCGCTCGCGGAGTTCTTCAGCCGCTACGTGACCGGCGCCCTCGATGTCTACCTGCAGGCCAAGCGGGGCGTGCAGACCCTCTCGGCGTACAACCCGCTCGGTCCGCTGCCGGGCGCCGCCACCGACGCCCTCGCGCGGCTGTGGATGAGCTCGCCGTTCGCCGCGCCGTTCCAGCAAGCGTACGGCGGCTATCCGCCACCGTCGCCGAATGGCAGCTTCGTCCCGGCGCCCCCGCCGGGGCCCGAGCCCGAGCCGCCCGTCGACGGCTCGGGCGACCCGGCCGATCGCGATCGCACGACGGCGGGCGATCGCAACGACGTGGCCGCGATGCGCCGCGAGCTCGACGAGCTCAAGGAAGCGATCCGCGAGGGCATGGCGGCGAAGCCGAAGAAGAAGAAGAAGAGCTGAGGCAACGCCGCGCTAGCAGCGCTAGCGCGCTCACTCGACCCAGTCCTTGCGGATCGTGCGCGACGACAGCACGAACAGCACGGACGACACCACGTAGAAGCCGAGGCCCGTGTAGATCGCGTAGCGCAGCGACTCGTCGCCGTAGCTCGGCCGCAGCAGATCCGAGACCGCGCCGAAGTAGTAGTAGCCGACGGCGATCCCGAGCAGGTTGTTGATCAGCAGGAACATCGCCGACGCGGTCGTGCGCATGTGCGCCGGCACGAGGTGCTGGATCGAGGTCAGCACGGGACCGAGCCAGGCGAGGTTCAGCCCGGTCGGGATCAGGAACAGCGGGAACGCGAGCCACAGCGAGGACGTGTTCACCGCCGCGAAGAAGCACGGAGCCGCGATCATGAAGGCGATCGCGGGGATCAGCGGGTACGCCGACCGGCTCCGGGCGCCGACGCGATCGGCGACCACGCCGCCGGCGAGGATGCCGAGGCAGCCGCCGACGAACGTGATCCCGCCGTAGAACAGCGACGTGTCGACGAGCGACAGCCCCATGCTGCGCATGAAGAACGACGGCAACCAGAACGCGACGCCGTAGCCACAGACCGACGACATCGCCGCGCCGAAGGCCATCAGCCAGAACGTGCGCTTGCGCGCCACGACGCCGAACACCTCGCGGAACGACGCGGGGGCGACGGTCCGGGCGGGGCGGCCGGCCGCGTCGACGCCGCCGCGGTGCGGATCGCGGATCGTGTAGCGAAAGATCGGCGCGAGCACGATGCCGGCGCAGCCGACGATGATGAACGCCGCGCGCCAGTTGATCGAGCTGGCGATCAGGCCGCCGAAGAGGATGCCGCAGCCACCGCCGATCGGGATGCCGAGCGAGTACACCGCGAGCGCACGGGCCCGTTGGTGCTTCGGGAAGTAGTCCGAGATCAGCGAGTACGCGGGCGCGACGCCGCCGGCCTCACCGATGCCGACGCCGACCCGCGCGAGGAACAGCTGCCAGAAGCTCGTCGCCAGGCCGCACAGCGCCGTGAACCCACTCCAGATGCCGAGCGCGTACGCCATGATCCGCCGACGGCTCGAGCGATCCGCGAGCCAGGCGATCGGCACGCCGAGGGTCGAGTACAGCATCGCGAACGCGAGGCCACCCATCAGCCCGAGCTGGCCATCGGTCAGGCCGAGCTCTTGCTTGATCGGGCCTGCCAGGATCCCGAGGATCTGGCGGTCGAGGAAGTTCATCGTGTAGACGACGACGAGCATCCCGAGCACGTAGTAGCGGTACCGCCGGGTCGCGGTCGGCTCGGTCAGCTGCTCCACCTCGCGATCGACCAGGGGCCCGGGAGGGAGCTTCGTCATGTCGCGTGCGATAGCGCAAGACGATGTTGCGTTGCAACAATGAAGTGCTGCGGTGAGGCAAGCTGTGGACTCCCTGGTGGTTACGTCTCGATCCCCCGCTTGCACGCGGAGCGGGCTCGACGCGCCGGCCACCAACGTCGGGATGCTCGTCCTCACGCCCCCGAGTGCACCCACGCGCACCTCCACGTGCGCGAGGCGCTCGAGGCCGCCGCGCGACCGCAGCTCGTGCGCGTCGTCACGCCGTGACCGCGGATCAGCGCTTGCGCGCGCGAGGCCGCCGCGGGTCGGTGAGGGCCGCGGGCCGCGGCACGAACCCGTGGCCGAGCACGCCGGTCACCGCGATGGCGAGCTCGGTCGCCCGCGCATCGTCGACCTCGCCGAGCCGCCCCTCGATGATCGCGTGCGCGAGGCCCATCATCGCGGCGTTCGCCGTCAGCATGATCGCGGTGAGCGGCAGGTCCGCGATCAGGCCCTGGCGCTGCGCTTCTGCGAGGCCGGCGCGCTCTGCCTCGTGCCATGCGCGTTCGCGCGCGCGCTGCGCGGGCGGCGTCTTCTCCGCGAGTCCCGGCACGGAGAGCGCGCGGAAGTGCTCGGGCTGGGCGACGGCGAACCGTACGAGCGCGATGCCCACGGCGCGAAACCGCTCGAGCGGATCGGCGGGCGCTTTCGCCACCGCGTCCACCATCGCGGCCCCGAGCCGCTCGGCGCACTCCGCGGCCACGGCGACGAGCAGCGCGTCCTTGTCCTCGAAGTGCCGGTACACCGCGGGCGCCGACACGCCCGCCCGCCGCGCGACACCGCGCAGCGAGAATCCCTCGGGACCTTCGTGCGCGAGCTCGCGGAGCGCCGCCGCGATCAGCGCGGGCTTGAGCTTGCCGTGGTGATACGCGGGCTTCGCCGTCAATGTTTACATTGTTCACTTTCTGGCTTGCCCGTCAACCGGGCCATGTTAACAACGTAAACATCATGGCAGCCGCGACCGAGCCACCGCCCCCCACCACGCCGGCCAGGTCCTCGACGGGACGGCCCGGCCGCCACCGCGGGGCCGAGCAGGACCTCGGGCTGTTCAACCTGCTGTGGTCGCGCGACCTCGAGCGCGAGCACGGCTTCGAGCCGCTCACCGTCGAGGGCACCCTGCCGCCGAGCCTGCGCGGCACGCTCTACCGCAACGGCCCGGGCCAGTTCGGGCAATTCGGTCAGCGGTACTCGCACCCGTTCGAGGGCGATGGCGCGACGACGGCGATCCGGATCGGCGACGGCGCGGCGCTCGGCGCGTCGAAGCTGCACGTCACCGCCGGCCTCGTCGAGGAGCGCACCGCGGGCAAGCTCCTCTACGGGCTGACCGCCCCGTGGCGCCGTCGGGTCTCCAACATGGTGCGCGGGCGGGCGAAGAACACCGCGAACACCAGCGTGATGATGTGGCAGGGCCGGCTGTTCGCGCTCATGGAGGCCGGCAAGCCGACGGAGGTCGACCCGCGCGACCTGTCGACGATCGGGGAGACCGATCTGGGCGTGATCACGTCGATGTTCTCCGCGCACCCGCACCGGGTCGCCGCGCGCCGCGCCAGCTACAACTTCGGGCTCGAGTACGGCCGGCACACCAAGCTCCACCTCTACGAGCTGCCCGACACCGGCGCCG
The DNA here is from genome assembly GCA_030857245.1 of Myxococcota bacterium. GTDB lineage: Bacteria > Myxococcota_A > Polyangia > Haliangiales > Haliangiaceae > JABFXX01. The sequence continues at coordinate 12,356 of JALZOI010000014.1, read as the reverse complement.
CCCGGCACCTCGCCGCCCTCGATCTCGCCGGTCCGCCGATGCTCCACGACTTCATCGCGACCGCCACCCACCTGATCTTCTTGCTGTCGCCGGTGCGGATCGACGTGCCGCGCATGATGCTGCAGCTCGGCAGCTTCGAGCAGCTGTTTCGCTGGCGCCCCGAGCTCGGCACCGAGGTGCTGTGCGTGCCGATCGATCGGCCGGCCGACGCCGTCCGCTTCACGGTCGACGCGTTCTACCAGTGGCACTTCGCCAACGCGTTCACCCGCGACGGCCAGCTCGTCGTCGACTACGTCCGCTATCCGACGTTCGACTCGTTCGGCGCGATCGGCCGCCAGCTCGCCGGTAGCACGGGCGCCGCGTTCGAGCGCGGGACGTTCCATCGCGCGACGATCGATCCGGCTCGCAAGACGCTGCGCTCCGAGGCACTCTCCGATCGCTCGTGCGAGTTCCCGACGGTGGCGCCCGGCCAGGCAGGCCGCGAGCACACGGTGACGTATGCCGCCTTCGACGAGCTGACGGCGATCGGCTCGATCGATGCGCGTGGCACGATCGTCGCGCACCAGCTGCCCGCGGATCAGCGCGCGACCGAGCCGCTGGTCGTCGACGGTCACCTGCTCTCGCTGTGCCACACGCGCGACCGCGCCTTCGTCGCTGTCTACGACACGGCACGGATCCCCGACGGACCGGTCGCGCGGATCTGGTTCGATCACCACGTGCCGATCACGTTCCACGGCACGTTCGCGCCGGGCTGACCGCGCCGCGGCTGGACGTCCTTCGGTGACGGCTGATCCGGCGGGCACCAACGCCGACGGGCCGCGTGCTAGGGTCCGCGCACGATGGCGATCGTGGAGTCGATGCTCGAGCTCGTCGGCAAGACGCCGATGGTGCGGCTGCGGAGGATCGGCGGCGCGGCGGCGGGGACCGCCGAGATCCTGGTGAAGCTCGAAGGCCAGAACCCGGCCGGCAGCGTCAAGGATCGCGCGTGCCTGTCGATGATCGAGGCCGCCGAGCGCGACAGCAAGCTCCGCCCGGGCGACACGATCGTCGAGGCCACGAGCGGCAACACCGGCATCGGCTTCGCGCTGGTCGCCGCGGTGAAGGGCTACCGGCTGATCCTGTGCATGCCGGACGACGCCTCGCAGGAGCGCCGCTCGCTGCTCGCGCACTACGGCGCCGAGGTCGTGCTGACGCCGGGCCGCAAGCTGATGAAGGGCGCGGTCGATCGCGCCCGCGAGATCGTCGCGCAGAACCCGCGCTGCTTCATGCCGCAGCAGTTCGATAATCCCGCGAACCCGGCGGCCCACCGCACCACCACCGCGGAGGAGATCCTCGAGGACACCGGCGGCGTGCTCCACGCGTTCGTCGCCGGGGTCGGCACCGGCGGCACGATCACCGGCGTCGGCGAGCGGCTCAAGGGGGCCGTCCCGGGGATCCAGATCATCGCGATCGAGCCGGCGGCGTCGGCCGTGCTCGGCGGCGGGAGCCCGGCGATGCACTCGATCCAGGGCATCGGCGCTGGCTTCGTGCCGGCCGTCCTCGATCGCTCCGTGATCGACGAGGTGCTCGCGTGCGAGGACCGCGTCGCCTACGAGATGGCCGGGCGGCTCGCGCGCGAGGAGGGCGTCACCGCCGGGATGTCGGGGGGCGCCGCGGTGTGGGGCGCGCTCGAGCTCGCGCGCCGGCTCGGTCCCGGCAAGGTGATCGTCGCGATCATCCCCGACACCTGGGATCGCTACACCAGCGTGGGCAAGCCGGGCCACGTGGACTTCATCATCTGAGCGCCGTGGCCAGGCAAGGTCCGATCTTCTTCGGCCTGGTGCTGACGACCGCGATCGCGATCGTCGCGTACCAGCTCCACCAGCTGCCGGTCGCACCGTTCTCGATCGGCACGCCGGCGCGCCACCCGATCGACGCGATGCTGATCGCGATCGTGATCGGCCTGATCCTCCGCAACACGCTGCGGCTGCCACCGGTGCTCGGGCCCGGCATCAAGTACGCGGTGCTCTCGATCATGCCGCTCGGCATCGTGCTGATGGGCGCGAAGCTCGACTTCTTCGACGTGGTCCGGACCTCGGGCACCGCGCTGATCATCAGCGTGCTGTGCGTCGCCGCGGCGCTGACGCTGACCATCCTGATCTGCCGGCGCGTCGGGGTCGGGCAGAAGCTCGGCCTGCTGATCGCGGTCGGCACGGCGATCTGCGGGGGCACCGCGATCGCCGTCGCCGCCCCGGTGATCGAGGCCGAGGACAACGAGACCGCGTTCGCGATCGCCACCGTGACGCTGTTCGGCATGATCGCGGTGTTCGTGCTGCCGCTGCTCGGCACCGCTTTCGGCATGAGCCAGCTCGAGTTCGGGGTGTGGGCCGGGACCAGCGTCCATGCGACGCCGCAGGTGGTCGCCACCGGCTTCGCCTACGGCCCGCAGGCCGGCGACATCGCCACGATCGTCAAGCTCGTGCGCGTGCTGCTGCTCGCGCCCGTCGTCATCGGGCTCGGCATCTGGTACGGCCGCTCGAAGCGGCGCCGCCAGATCGCGCACGTCACGAAAGCCGCCACGCTGCGCACGCTGTTCCCGCCGTTCATCCTCGGCTTCGTGCTGCTCGCGCTCGCGAACACGCTCAACGTGCTGCCCGACTTCACGCTGCACCTCGAGGAGAGTCCGCTGTGGCACGCGCAGGAGCTCCCCGTCGTGCTCGCGAAGGTCGTCACCTGGGTGTCGACGTTCTTGCTGACGATCGCGATGGCGGGCGTCGGCCTCGGCGTCGATCTGCGCGGGCTGCGCAGCGTCGGCATGAAGTCGCTCTACGTCGGGCTCGCGTCGTCGCTGATCCTCGCCGCCTTCAGCTACGCGCTGCTCAGCGCCGTGCTCTGAGCGGCCGGCGCTGCGCCTACTCGGGAAACAGCGACGTGCTGAGGTAACGCTCGCCGAGATCCGGCAGCATCGTCACGATCAGCTTCCCGGCGGACGCCGGCCGCCTCGCCACCTGGATCGCCGCCCACACCGCGGCGCCCGAGCTGATGCCGCACAGGATGCCTTCCTCGCGCGCGAGCCGGCGCGTCACTTCGATCGCATCCTCCTCGCGGACCTGGAGGACCTCGTCGATGATGTCGACGTTGAGGATCTGCGGCACGAAGCCGGCGCCGAGGCCCTGGATGCGATGGCGGCCGGGACGCGCGGCCTCGCCGGCGCGCTGCTGCGTGATCACCGGGCTCAGCGCCGGCTCGACCGCGACGGCGCGGAACCCCGGCTTGCGGCGCTTCAGCACCTCGCTGACGCCCGTGATCGTGCCGCCCGTTCCGACGCCCGCGACGAGGATGTCGACCGCGCCCTCGGTGTCGGCCCAGATCTCCTCGGCCGTGGTCTGGCGGTGGATCTCGGGGTTGGCGGGGTTCCCGAACTGGCCCGGCATCCACGCGTTCGGGATCGTGCGCACGAGCTCCTCGGCCTTCGCGATCGAGCCGGCCATCCCGAGCTCGCCGGCCGTCAGCACGAGCTCCGCGCCGAACGCGGTGAGCAGGCGGCGGCGCTCGACGCTCATCGTGTCGGGCATCGTGACGATCAGCTTGTAGCCGCGCGCCGCGCACGTGAACGCCAGGCCGATGCCGGTGTTGCCGCTCGTCGGCTCGATGATCGTGGTGTCCGCGGTGATCTTGCCGGCGCGCTCGCCGGCGTCGATCATCGCCACGCCGATGCGATCCTTGACCGACCACAGCGGGTTGAAGCTCTCGAGCTTGACGACGATCGTCGCCGCCGCACCGTCGCCGACGCGCCGCAGCCGGATCAGCGGCGTGTGACCGATGGTCTGCGTGATGTCGTCGTAGATCTTGCCGCGAAACGGCTGGCGCACGCGGTCACCCACGGCGGCTAGATCCCACCCGCGTCGCAGAACTCGGCGAACATCCGCTCCTCGCCGCGCCCGCGCTCGAACAGCGAGTACGTGCCCATGACGAGCAGGGGAGGCGAGTAGACGTGGAGCGTGACGAGGTCGGCGTCGCCGGCCTGGAGGTTCGAGATCTGGTGGATGTCGGTGTCGTAGCCGCCGACCACGCCGTCGACGCCGATGTCGTGCGACTCGGTCGCCTTGATGTGACCGTTCGGTGCGCGCTCGAAGAACGTCTCCGTCATCGTGCCGCGCAGCACGCGCACGGCGCACACCGACCCGTGATGATCGTGGATCGGGCTGCGTTGCCCGTTCTTCCAGCACAGCACGAGGAGGTGGTGATGGAGCCCGCCGTGCACGAGGTTGCGCGCGTAGCTCTGGCTCGAGAACATGACGTGCGGCGCGAGCTCGCGCGGCTCGAGCGCGAGCTGCGCGAGCTCCGCCATCGCCCAGTCGAGCTTGGCGGGCCCGGTGAGGGCGTCCAGCTGACGTCGCAGGTGCTCGAGGCGCGTGCCCACGACTGCAACGTAGTCGACGGCGGGGCCTCGATCAACGTGCGCTGATCACGCAGGTGCCTCCGTTATCCCGGACGCCGAGCGCCGCCTCAGCGCTGCGGGAGAGATTGGCCAAGAGCGCCAAGCCCGCCAAGGAAGGGGTGAAGGACGGGGGGCGCACCCTCCGATCTTCTCTACGAATCCTTGGCGTCCCTTGGCGGCCTTGGCGCCAATCTCACCCCGCCTCAGCGCTGCGCGACGGCGATCGACTCGGGTGCGGCCGCCGCGAGGGCCACCCGGCGGCCCGGATTCTCGATGAGCCGCGCCAGCTCTCCCGGCAGCAGCGCCCGGGCGGCATCGGCCAGCGCGATGTCCTCGACGAGCGTCAGCCCGCGGGTCTCGAGGTATTCCGGGAGCTCCTCGGGGGCCCAGCCCCAGCGCCAGGGCTCGCCGATCCGCGAGACCACCGCCGCGATCGCGCGGGTCGACAGGGAGGGCCGGGTGAGCCGCGCCTTCGCGAAGTAGGTCATCGCGAGCTCGGACTCGGGCGCGCTCCACGCGGCGATCGCGCGCAGCGACGCATCGATCGCGGGCTCGGTCAGGTACATCGTGACGCCCTCCCAGATCGTCAGCGTCGGCGCCGTGGGATCGTGGCCGGCCTCGGTGAGCTCGTCGGGCAGATCCTCGAGCGCGCGGGTCTCGAAGTCCCACGTGACGTACGTCGCCGGAGAGTGGTAGCCGATGCGGTCGAGCACGCGCCGCTTGTGGCCCTGGGTCGCCGGGTGATCGATCTCGAACACCCGCGCGCCCGCGAGCTCGGGGAGCCGCAGCGCGCGGCAGTCGTAGCCGGCGCCCAGCAGCACGACCTGGGTGCCGCCGCTCTCGACGAACGTCCGCGCGAGATCGTCGATCACGCGCGTCCGGACCTGCATGTAGAGGATCCAGCGCTGGATGCCGGGCAGCCGAGCGATGCCGCCGCCGACCTTGCGCAGCGCCCACGGCAGCGCGGCATCGGCGGGCAGCTGCGACGCCGCCTCCTCGATCATCCGCGCGAGCTGGAGCGACGTGAACGCGGCGCCGAACGAGTCATCGGCGATCCGGACGCCATCGGGGAGCAACCGCCCGAGCTGGCGCGCGGCCGCCACCCACGCGGCCGTGCGGCTCGGCGTGTCGTCACGCATCGCGGTGGGAGATCTTGCGGGCCATGCCGCGCGGGCTCTCGACGAGCTCGTAGTCGCGGCCAGCGACCGCGCGCTGGCCGTCCTCGCGGACGAACTCGAGCTCGTAGTCGACCTCCTCGTCGAGGAGCTTGTCGATGTGCGGGCGGTCCGGGTGATCCGCGGCGTAGCCGATCATGCCGTTGAAGGTCATGACGTACGCGCCGTCGGTGCCGCTCGGGTCGGGCTGCGTCTGCTCGATGATCGAGGAGCCGTGCATCGCGAACCGGGTGCCGTCGGTGAGCAGCACGGCGGTGACCTGCGCCTTGTAACCGTCGAGCGGCGTGCCGTCGGTGGCGAGCCAGCGCACGCGCACCGGCGTTTCACGATCGAGGCGGAAGTTGACGAGGACGGTGGGCTCGCTCATGGCGCGTAGGATGCAGTAAGGTCCGCCCATGCGCTACCTCCACACCATGGTCCGCGTGCGCGACCTGCCGGCGGCGCTGCGCTTCTTCGCGGACGGGCTGGGGCTCCACGAGCTCCGGCGTCGCGACAGCGAACAGGGTCGCTATACGCTGGTGTTCCTCGGCGTGCCGGGCGACGGCACCACCGGGCCGCAGGTCGAGCTGACGCACAACTGGGATCAGACCGAGCCGTACACGCACGGCCGCAACTTCGGCCACCTCGCGTACGAGGTCGACGACATCTACGCCGCGTGCGAGCGCTTCATCGCGGTCGGTTGCGCGATCAGCCGGCCGCCCCGCGATGGTCGGATGGCGTTCGTGCGCTCGCCGGATCTGATCTCGGTCGAGTTGCTGCAGCGCGGTGACGCGCTCGCCCCCGCCGAGCCCTGGACGACGATGCCGAACGTCGGGGAGTGGTGATGCCGAAGACCGCCCCCGATGTCATCAAGGTGATCGCGCAGAACCGGAAGGCGACGCACGACTTCCACATCCACGAGCGGATGGAGGCGGGCATCTCGCTCGTGGGCTCGGAGGTCAAGAGCCTGCGCGACGCGAAGGTCACGATGGCCGACGGCTGGGTCGAGATCAAGAAGGGGCAGGCCTACCTGCACGGCATCCAGATCAACGAGTACGCGCAGGCGAACCGCTGGCAGCACGACATCGCCCGCGTCCGCAAGCTGCTCATGCACCGGCACGAGCTCGACAAGCTCCAGACCAAGACGACGCAGAAGGGCTTCACGTTGATCCCGCTCGCGGTCTACTTCAAGGGCTCGCGCGTCAAGGTCGAGCTCGCGCTCGTCACGCACAAGAAGCAGCATGACAAGCGCGAGACCAAGCGGCTGGCCGACGACAAGCGCGAGATGGATCGCGCGATGAAGCAGCACCGCCGCTGACGCGACGCCTGCGCGCCTTACGGGTACAGCTTCGACGCGCCGGCCTTGTCGAGCGTCGTCAGCACGAGATCGCCGTTCTGCGTGCCGTTGCAATGCGGGTAGTGCATCACCGACGCGGCGTCGTACGCCGTCAGCGCGCGCCACTGGCTGTTCTCGAAGCACGTGCCCGAGTCGGGGCGCGTGTGCTCGTGGCGGAAGCCGAGCGCGTGGCCAAGCTCGTGGCGCAGCACGCCGGTGAGCGTCCACGGGTTGATGTTGCCGAACGACGACGTGTCGATCAGCACCTCGCGGCTCCGGCGCGACGAGCTCGGGAAGAACGCCCGCGCCAGGTACTGGCCGCCCGTGTTGACCTGACGAACGTTGAACACCACGCCCTTGGTGCGTGACGAGCAGTTGCCGTCGTTCGCCGACGCGTGTACGAAGTTGACGCGTGCCGAGCTCTCCCAGGCACCGGCAGCCGACGCCATCGCGCTGACGACCGTGCTGTAGCGCGAGCCGAAGCTCGACTGGCTGATGCAATAGGTGAGGTTGCTCGCCGTCCCCGCAGCCCACTTGTCGTCGGCACCGCCGACCGTGTTGACGATCAGCGTCGACTGGGTCGTCGCCAGCCCTTCGCCGCGCATCAGCGCGTCGGAGACCGAGACGAGGAAGGAGTCATACGCGGCGCGCATCCCTGCTTCGGTCTCGATGATCTCGTCGCCGTTCACCACGTAGATGCCCGTGTCGGGCTCCTGGTACGCCTGCGCCTTGAACTCGTCATAGGTCAGGACATCGGGCTCCTCGGCGCCCGTGCAACCGACGACAGCGAGACCGAGGAGCGCGATGCAGCGGGTCGATAGATGCACGGTGACCTCCCACGAGAGTTGATAGGTACGCTTCCGACGCCGCGACCATACGAAGCCGACCCCTGTAGGCCGCAACTGCACGCGGTGCGGCGGGCGCGTACGTGTCCACACAGCCGCCCGACGCGCCATCCGTTGCATGACGCTCCGCGTTCGCCGCGTTTGGCGAGTCGAATCACGGCGATCGATGATGACGGAGCGCGTCGCCCACGCGGCCGGACGGAGGCCTACAGGGTCTCCACGAACGGCGTGCGATCGTTCGTCAGTCGCGGTGGTAGGGCTCGCCGCGCAGGATGCGGAAGCCTCGGTAGATCTGCTCCAGCACGAGCACGCGGACCAGCCGGTGGGCGATCGTGAGCTGGCCGAACGAGATCAACCTGCGCGCGCGCTTCCGCAACGCATCGCTGTGGCCGTCGGCGCCACCGATCGCGAACACGATGGGAGCCCCACCGCCGTGCGACGCCTCGGCGCCGAGGATGTCATTCGCGAACGCGACGCTCGTCATCGACGCGCCCCGCTCGTCGAACGCGTAGAGGTGCGCCTGCTGCGGGATCGCCGCGAGCAGCGCGGCTTCATCCTTGTACTCGACGACGGTCAGCGTGCAGTACGGTCGCAATCGCTTCCGGTACTCGTCCTCCGCGGCGACGAGGTAGCTCTCCTTGAGCCTCCCGACCACCGCGACCGTCAGCTTCAGCGCGATGCCTCGGCGACCGAGTCGTAGTCCGTCGCGGGCACGCGCGCTTCCTCCGGCACATCGATCGGCACGCGGGGCGCGTCGTTCCACAGCCCCTCGAGATCGTAGTGCTCGCGCGCCGAGTGCAGGAACACGTGGACGACGAAGTCGCCGTAGTCGAGGAGCGACCACTGACCCGTCCGCGCGCCTTCCTGACCGATCGGCCGCATGCCGTCCATCTTGAGGCCGGCGCTGATGCCATCGGCGATCGCGTCGACCTGACGGTCGGAGCGGCCGGAGATCACCAGCTGGTAATTGCAGAACGAGCAGAGCTGACGGACATCGAGCAAGATCGGCTCGAGCGCCTTCTTGTCGAGCGCGAGCTCGAGCGCGCGGAGCGCTCCGTCGAGACCTTCGGTGGTCAGCGGACGCGCGGGTGCGCCTTCGCTGGCGACGCCGCTCGCTGCGCCCTCGACACTCCGTCCCTTGCTCGCGGCTTTCGCCGGACCATTCCGCTTCGGTGCGCTCGTCTTCTTCTTCTGCGTCATGCGTCGCTCGTTGGCCTTTCTCGTACGGTGGGGCTGTAGTTCATTGGCGGACCTGTCCGCTACCTCGGACGACGAACTTCGTGGTGGTGAGGCCTTCCGCACCCATGGGGCCGTAGGCGTGGAGCCGGGTCGTCGAGATGCCGATCTCGGCGCCCAGCCCGAGCTCGCCGCCATCGGCGAACCTCGTGGATGCATTGATCATCACGGTCGATGAGTCGACCTCGCGGACGAACCGCTCGGCGGCCGCGGGGTCCGCCGTGATGATGGCCTCGGTGTGGCTCGAGCCGTAGCGCTCGATATGGGCGATCGCGGCGTCGATGTCATCGACCACGCGGACCGCGAGGATCAGGTCGAGGTACTCGGCGAACCAGTCGTCCTCGGTGGCGGCTCGGATGGCCGGCCCTCCGAGCGCGCGCACGGCATCGTCGCCGCGGAGCTCGACCTTGCCACCGAGCCGCTCGACGAGCGCCGGCACGAGGGTGGGCGCGATGGCGCGATCGATCAGCAGCGTCTCCAGCGCGTTGCACACGCCGGGGCGCGAGACCTTGGCGTTCTCCACGATCGCGAGCGCGAGCTGCGCGTCGGCGGCGGCGTGGACATAGACGTGGCAGACGCCTTTGTAGTGCTTGATCACCGGGACGCGGGCGTGCTCCGCGACGTACTTGATGAGGCCCTCGCCGCCGCGCGGGATGCACAGATCGATCAGGCCCTCGAGGCGGACGAGCTCGGCGATCGCCTCGCGGTCGGTCACGGGGACGAGCTGCACCGCCTCGGCCGGGAGCTGCGCGGCGGTCAGGCCGGCCTGGACCGCGCGGAGCAGTGCGCGGTTGCTCTCGAGCGCCTCGCGGCCGCCGCGGAGGATGCACGCGTTCCCCGCCTTGAGGCAGAGCGCCGCTGCATCGGTCGTGACGTTGGGGCGCGCCTCGTAGATCATCGCGATCACGCCGAGCGGGATGCGGACGCGCTGGACCTCGAGCCCGTTCGGCCGGGTCTCGGTCCGCTCCACGCGGCCGAGCAGCTCGGGCGCCGCGGCGATCTCGCGGACCGCGCGGGCGAGGCCGGCGACCCGGGAGGCATCGAGGCGCAGCCGATCGAGCATCGCGGGGGCCATGCCCGCGGCCTCGCCCGCGGCGACGTCGCGCGCGTTGGCTGCGAGGATGTCGGGGACGCTCGCGTCGATGGCCTCGGCGATCTTCTGCAGCGCCGCGGTGCGGGTCTCGGGCGACGACTTCGCGACGATCCGGGCGGCGGCACGGGAGGCTTCGGCGACGCCGCGGATGACGCCAGCAAGGTCGCTCTCTCGCTCGCGCAAGATCGATGAAGTCACAGGATCACGAGGTCATCTCGGTGGATCGCTTCGTCGGTGCTCTTGTACCCCAGCCTGGCCTCGATGGCAGCCGATTGCAACCCTGAGATCTTGCGGAGCTCGGCGGCCGGGTAGGCCACCAGACCGCGCGCCAGCTCGCTGCCAGCGACGGTGATCACGCTCACCGTGTCGCCGAGCTCGAAGTCGCCATCGACCGCGGTGATGCCGGCGGGCAGGAGGCTCTTGCCGCCGTCCTTCATCGCGCGCGCCGCGCCGTCATCGACCACGAGGCGGCCGACCGGCTTCGCGCCGTACGCGATCCAGTGCTTGCGGGCGGACAGCAGGCCGCCCGGCCTCGACGGGACGAACAACGTCCCGACGTCCGCCCCCGCGAGCACGCGGACGATGACGTCGGACTCGCGGCCGGGCGCGACGATCGCGGGCACCCCGGTGCGCGTGACGATCCGCGCGGAGCCGACCTTCGAGGCCATGCCGCCGGAGCCGATGCCGCTCGTGCTGTGGCCCGCGACCGGCGCGGCCTCGCGATCGATGTCGTGGACGATCGGCATGCGCACGCCCGCCGCATCGCGGACGCCCTCGACGTCGGTCAGGATCACGAGCGCATCCGCCGAGACGAGGTTGCAGACCAGCGCGGCGAGCTGATCGTTGTCGCCGAACTTGATCTCCTCGGTCGCGACGGTGTCGTTCTCGTTGATGATCGGCACGACCTGGTGATCGAGCAGCGCGCGCAGCGTCTGGCGCGCGGACAGAAAGCGCCGGCGGTCGCCGAGGTCGTCGTGGGTGACGAGCACCTGGCCGATGGCGACGTCGTGCGCGCCGAAGGCATGCTCCCAGTGCTGCATCAGCCGGCTCTGGCCGACCGCGGCGGCGGCCTGCAGCGCGGGGAGCTCGTGGGGCCGCGTGGCGAGCTTGAGCCGCCGCATGCCGAGCGCGATCGCGCCCGAGCTGACGATGACGATCTCGACGCCACGGCGCCGCAGCTCGATCACCTGGTCGGCGATCGCCGCCGGCCGGCTCGCGGGGCTCTCGGCGAGCAGCCGGCTGCCGATCTTGACGACGACACGGCGAGCGCCCACGAGGGCCGCGCGCGCGCTCGTCACTTGAGGGTCCTGGCCGCCATTCGCGCACGCCACCGCCGGTCGAGGTTCTCGATGGCGTCGTCGAGGAAGGGGTTGTGCTCGGTCGACAGCTGGAGCTCGACGGCGGTCGCGGTGCGGCTCAGGAAGCCGCTCTTGCTCGCGAGCGCCTGCTCGACGGCGAGGTCGACATCCTCGACGACCTCGGCGTCGACGACCTCGGCCCCGCTGACCTCGCTCCCCTTCCCGAGCAGCCGGCGGACCGCGCCCCGGGTCGCGATGTCGGCGAGCTCGAGCGGCGCCTTGATGGTCGCGCGCGCGGCGGCCAGCACGCCGCGGCGGAACGGATGGAACGACAGCGCGCCGGGCGTGTTCTCGATCGCCTTCACGATCTCCTCGCGGAGCGCGAGGGCGGTGGGCCCATCGAGCGCGAGGCCGGTGTGGAGCCGCGCGCAGTAGTGATCGAACAGCGTCATCACGGTGAACGTGCGCGCGGCAGCCCGGGCGCGGTTGATGGTGGCCAGGGCGAGCATCATGCGGCGCGCGGCGCTGCCCGCGATCCGCGCGATCACGCCACCGATCGCGAGATCGCTGACTGACGGCGGCCGCGTCGTGCCGTGCACGAGCGCGCGGACCGCATCCTCGTCGAGGTCGACGTTGTGCGCGGCGGCGATCCGGCGGTAGCCGCCGCCGAGGACCGCGCCGGCGGCCCAGGTGTCGAGGAAGGGCAGGGGCACCGCGCCGGCGAGGCTGCCGGCGAGCGCGCGTGCGATGATGGTACGCCGGTGGCGGATCAGGTAGTCGCGCCGTGCGGTGAGCGCCGTCGTGGTCACGGCGTCGCCCCGGGCTCCACGCGCTTCGGATCCCCGGACGTGGTGTCAGGCTTGGCGGGCTTCGCGTCGGCGGGCTTCGCGTCGGCGGGCTTCGCGGGGCTCGGGTCGGCGGGCTTCGCGTCGGCGGGCTTCGCGTCGGCGGGCTTCGGGGCGGCGGGCTTCGGC
>JALZOI010000287.1 GCA_030857245.1 Myxococcota bacterium | reverse complement strand
GTGCAGCTCGAACGCCTCGGCCTGATCCGCCGCACGCCGCGTCAGGCCCGCTCCATCGAGCTGCTCGTCCCCGCCGAAGAGCTACCCGCTCTTCAACCGATCAAAACCCCTGTGGCCGGGTACTAGCGGCGGTCGACGAGAGTGGCGCGTGGCAGCTCGGGGGGCGGCTCGGGACGGGTCCGGGTCAGCCACGCGAAGCAGGCGCAGGCGATCGGGACGACGGCGATGAGGTGAAAGAACAGGGCGAGGGCGAGGACGCCGAAGGCGCGCGACGGCCACAGCGCGACGGTGTGCTCGAACAGGCGGAGATCGAACATCGCGACGAGCGCGAGGGCGCCGAGGCCGATGGTGACGAGTGACCAGAGGAGGGCATACCGCAGCTTCGGGCGGAACCACACGAGGACGCCAAAGCCCACGATCGCGATCAGCGCGAGCCAGGCGAGCGGCTCCGCGAGGACGCGCTCGGTGTGATCGAGGACGTAGTGTGGCTCGCACGCGCTGCTGCTGCCGCCGTGGCTGAACACCCCGGCGAAGGCGTGGCCGAGGCAGTTGCGGGCGTCGGCGTACACCTCGAGCCCGGGCAGCGCGCCGAGGCCGAGCATCGCGACCCCCAGCGCGCCGGCGATCAGGCAGACAGTCCGCAGCAGCCTGCGCTTGGAGTCGTCCCGTTCGGCCATGCCACCAGTGTAGCCGGCTCGCTAGTGAATGCGTGCGACGATGGGTCGCTGCCGGAGGATGCCGGCCTCGAGCTCGGCGAGCTCGTGGGCCCGGGCCCGCCAGGTCGCCGGGGCTGCGTCGCGCGCGAGCGACAGGAAGATGTCGCGATGGCGCACCTCGGCATCTGCGAGCGAGGCGTAGAGGTCCCGCGATTTCGGGTCGGGCAAGGCGCCGGCGAGCAGGCCGAGCCGCTCGGCCGAGCGCCCTTCGATCACCGCGAACACGAGGAGACGGTCGAGCACGCGCTCGGGCTCGCGGTTCCGGATCTGGGTGCGCAGCGCGGCGGCGTAGTCGTCACCGTGATCGTAGCTCGCGGGCTGGCCGCGGCGAGTCATCAGCTGGGCGACCTGGATGACGTGCCGGGTCTCGTCGTGCGCGAGCCGCGCCATCGCGGTCACGAGGTCGACGCGGTCGGGGTAGCTGCGGATCAGCGAGAGCGCGGACTGCGCCGCCTTGCGCTCGCAGTGCAGGTGGTCCGCGTGGATCGCATCGAGATCGGCGAGCGCGCGCACGAGCCACTGCGGATCGGAGGGCACGAGGGGCAGCACGTCGCCGAGCTGCGGGACGTCGGGTTCGAGCATCTCCACGGCGAACGATGCTACATTCGGACCGCGTCGTGAAGAAGGCCGAGCGGACTGCACAGACCTTCGTCGCTGAGTGCCTCGCGGGCCTCCGGCGTGCGGAGGCCCTGCGTGCCGAGATCCTCGCGCACACCGCGCGGACCATCGACGAGACGCTCGATCGGTACAACCAGCTGCTCACCGCCGCCAGCGCGAGCAACGCGCTCGCCGGGCTGATGTCCGAGGTCCACCCGAACGAGGTGATCCGCGACATGGCGCGCGAGTGCGAGCAGGAGGTCTCGAGGTTCTACTCGGACCTCGCGCTCGATCGCGACATGTACGAGGTGCTCGCCGCCGTCGATGTCTCGGGCGCGGACGCAGCCACCCAGCGGTTCCACGCGCACACGCTGCGGGACTACCGGCGCGCGGGCGTCGACAAGTCCGCCGAGGTGCGCGGGCGGCTCAAGCAGATCGACGAGGAGCTGACGCGGCTCGGCCAGCAGTTCTCGAAGAACATCTCCGAGGACGTCCGCTCGATCGAGCTCGACGCCCGCACCGCCGCGACGCGGCTCGCCGGGTTGCCGGCCGACTTCATCGCCTCGCACGCACCCGACCTCGCCGGCACGATCCGGATCACCACGGACTACCCCGACTACAACCCGTTCATGACGTACGCGAACGACGACGAGGCCCGCCGCGCGCTCTACGTCGCGTTCCGCAGCCGCGGCGACGGGGCGAACGAGGTCGTGCTCCGCGACATCCTGAAGCTACGCTCGGAGAAGGCGTCGCTCCTCGGGTTCGCCGACTGGGCCGACTACGTCACGGCTGACAAGATGATCGGCAGCGGCACGCACGCCGCCGAGTTCATCGAGAAGGTCTGGAAGCTGGCGCAGCCGCGCGCCGAGCAGGACTACAAGGAGCTGCTCGGCCAGCTCCACAAGGTCGATCCGGACGCGACGCACGTCGCCGACTGGCAGAAGGTGTGGCTCGAGAACCGGGTCAAGCGGGACAAGTACGAGGTCGACTCGAGCGAGGTCCGCCAGTACTTCCCGTACGAGCGCGTGCTCGCCGGGCTGCTCGAGATCACGTCGGAGATCTTCGATCTCGCGTACGTGCCGGTCGCTGACGATCTGCGCTGGCACCCCAGCGTGCTGGTGTTCGACGTCGTGCGCGGGACCGCCGCCCAGCAGACCAAGCTCGGCCGGATCTACCTCGACATGCATCCACGCGACGGCAAGTACAAGCACGCGGCGCAGTTCCCGCTGAAGGACGGGGTCCGCGGCGTGCAACTCCCCGAGGGTGTGCTGGTCTGTAACTTCTCCGGTCCCGGCTCGGCGCCCGACGCGAGCGGCCCGGCGCTGATGGAGCACGACGACGTCGTCACCATGTTCCACGAGTTCGGTCACCTGATGCACCACGTGCTGGGCGGTCACCAGCGCTGGATCACGCAGAGCGGCGTGGCGACCGAGTGGGACTTCGTCGAGGCGCCGTCGCAGATGTTCGAGGAGTGGGCGTGGACGCACGACACGCTCGCGCGGTTCGCACGCCACCACGCGACCGGCGAGGTCATCCCGGTCGAGCTCGTCGACAAGATGCGCCGCGCCGACAAGTTCGGGCTCGGCACCGCGACGGTCCAGCAGATCTTCTACGCCTCGATCTCGCTCGGCTTCCACCGCGCCAATGCCGACGCGCTCGACCAGCTCGCCGAGGTGCAGCGGCTGCAGAAGCGCTACACGCCGTTCGCGTACGTGCCGGGCACCCGGTTCCACGCCTCGTTCGGCCACCTCGTCGGCTACTCGGCCATGTACTACACGTACCAGTGGTCCCTCGTGATCGCGAAAGATCTACTGACGCCGTTCGAGCAGCGCGGGCTGATGGCGAAGGACGTGACCTACGCCTACCGTGACAAGGTGCTCGCCCCGGGCGGGAGCCGCGACGCCGCCGAGCTGGTGCGCGACTTCCTGGGCCGGGACTACGACTTCGCGGCGTTCGAGCGATTCCTCGTCGCCTGAGGCCGACTGGTGCGCGAGACCCTTGACCGGGGATCGCGAATACGAAACCGTCTCGACAGGGAGACTTCATGAACAAGATCGCGCTGGTCGCCGTGGTGTTCGCAGGGTCCATCGGAGTCGGCGGCGGGGTCGCGGGATGCGGGGGCAAGAAGGAGCCAGCAGCGGACTGCGCGACCGCGCTCGACAACGCGATGACGGCGTCGAAGGACGAGCTCGCGAAGAGCGGCGTGCCCGAGCCCATGATCGCGAACATCAAGGTCGCATCGCTCGAGCGCTGCAAGCAGGACAAGTGGGCGAACGACGTCCTCACCTGCATGGCGACGTCGAAGACCGGCGCCGACGTCACCGACTGCCAGAACAAGATGACGCGCGAGCAGCGCGACAACCTCGCCAAGGCCGTGACCTCGGCGATGGAGCAGGCGGGCCCGCCGGACGCGGGGGGTGCCGCGGGCTCGGCCGATGAGGGCAGCGGCGCAGGCTCGGCGGGCAGCGCCGGCAGCGCCGGCAGCGCGAGTGCGGATGCGGGCAGCGCCAGCGGGCTGCCCCAGGCCTGCAGCGACTACAAGGCGATGATCGACAAGCTCGGCACCTGCGAGAAGCTGCCGGCCGAGGCGCGCGCCTCCTTCACGCAGAGCTACGACGCGATGACGAAGAGCTGGTCCGGCGTGACGACGGCCGAGGCTCGCGAGTCGCTGGCGGCTTCGTGCACCACGGCATCCGGGACGCTGAAGCAGACCGTCGGCGCTGACTGCGCGCTCTGACGCGACACCCGCCCGGCTCGCCGATCAGCGGCGCGTCAGATCGCGCGTGATGTTCTTCTGGTGCGCCTCGAGCGTGCCGCCGCCGATCTCGTTGAGCTTGGTGTCACGGAGGAACTGCTCGACCCGGTACTCGGTGCAGTAACCGTAGCCGCCGAGCACCTGCATCGCGGCATCGGCGACCTCCTTCGCCGCGGTCGCCGCGAACAGCTTGGCAGCGTCGGTGCCGAGCCGGTTGCGGTGGGTCGGGCTGACGGTCGCGGCGACGTTGTACGTCAGCGCGCGCATCGCCTCGACCTTCGCGTAGCTCTCGCCGATGTAGCGCTGGATCTGGCCGTGCTCCGCGAGCGGCTTGCCGAAGGTGTGGCGCTCGGTCGCGTAGCGCACCATCGTGTCGAGGCAGCGGCGCGCCATCCCGAGGCTCATCGCGGCGAGGCCGAGCCGCTCGATCTCGAGGTTGCGCATCATGTTGGTGACGCCGCCGCCTTCGGTGCCGACCAGGTTCTCCGCGGGCAGGCGGCAGTCCTCGAAGATCAGCTCGGACATCGTCGACGCGCGCATGCCCATCTTCGGGATCTTCGGGCCGGTCGAGAAGCCGGCCACGCCGCGCTCGACCACGAACGTCGTGATCCGATCGTCGAGCTTGGCGTAGACGAGGAACAGGCTCGCCTCGGGCGCGTTCGTGATGAACGTCTTGCGCCCGTTGATCACGAAGCTGTCGCCGTCGCGGCGCGCGACCGTCTGCATCCCGAGCACGTCGGTGCCGACCGCGGGCTCGGTCATGCCCATCGCGCCGACCAGCTCGCCGCTGATCGCCTTCGGCAGGTAGCGCTTGCGCTGCGTCGCGTTGGCGGCCCAGTAGAAGTTGTTCACGAACAGCAGCGCGTGCGCGAGATATGCGAGCGTGAAGCCCGGGTCCGAGTACGCCAGCTCGTCGTGGATGATCACCGAGGCCGTCGCGTCCATGCCGGCGCCGCCGTCGGCCTCGGGCAGCGTGACACCGATCAGGCCGAGGTCACCGACCTCCTTGAGCAGCGCGGCGTTGAACGTCGCGGCCTCGTCGTGCGCCATCGCCTGCGGTTCGACGCGGCTCTGCGTGAACTGCCGGACGGTCTGCCGCAGGAGCTCGTGCTCGTCAGATGGAGAGCTCACAGGCACGACTGCAACCATGACGCACCCTACCTCAGGACGCGAAAGCCGACGAAGCATGGCGTTTCATATCGGTGTCATCGATGCATCGCGCGCGCGTGAGGTTACAGTCGGGCGTGGCGATCACCTCCGGTCCGTCGTCCCGCCCGTCGGGCCGCCTGGTCCGCTGGTCGCATGGCCGCCCGGCCGTCCTCGTCGCGAATCCGACCGCGCAGAGCGGCAAGGCGGCGGACTGGATCCGCACCGCGCGTGCGCTGCTGGATGAGGCGCAGGTGATGCACCGCTTCGTGCCGACCGAGCCCGAGGGCCGCACCATCGAGCGCGTCCGCGAGGCGATCGAGGACGGCGCGCGGCTCATCATCTACATGGGCGGCGACGGCACGTTCGCCGAGGTGGCCAAGGGCATCTTCGCGTCGACCGTGCCCCACGAGTGCACGATGGGGATGCTGCCGACCGGCACGGCCAACGATCAGGGAAAGTCGTTCGGGCTCGCCGCCGGCCCCGGGGCCCTCGAGCGCAATGTCGCCGTGATCGCCGCCGGCACCACGGTCGGCTGTGACGTCGGTGCCCTCATCATCGAGCGGTCCCTCAAGGAGGTCCACCGCGACATGTTCTTCGACTCGTTCAGCATCGGCCTCGGCGCGGCGAGCCTCGAGACGCGCAACCGCGATCGCGAGCGAGTCGGCATGATCCCCGGGCTCGGCGCCATCTACCGCAACCAGCTGGTCTACGCCGGCGCGGTGCTGCGGCGGTTCGTCGAGAGCTACGTCGTCGACATCAAGTTCGACATGGACGTCGTCGTCGATGGCGTCGTGCACTCCTTCGATCACCTGCTCGACGTCATCGTCAAGAACACGAAGATCTTCGGCGGCGAGTGGATCTTCGACCCGACGACCGAGTCGGATGACGGCAAGTTCGAGCTGGTGCCGGTGACCGGCCGCCGTGACTTCGGTACCAAGATGCTCGGCGGGTTGCGGCGCAGCCCGGTCGGCGTCGACGATCTCGCGTCGCTCGGTTTCGAGCATGCGCCCGCGCTCGCGGGCTCGCGCTTCGAGCTCGCCATCAAGATGGCGGGTGGCACGCTGCCGGCCGCGCAGTGCGACGGCGAGGAGCTGCCGGCCGGCGACCGCTACTACGTCGAGGTGATCCCGCGCGCGCTCCGGCTGATCGTGCCACGCGAGCATGTCGATCCGTCACATACCGAACCGAGCGCGGGTCACAGCCTGGGCTGAG
The DNA here is from genome assembly GCA_030857245.1 of Myxococcota bacterium. Classification (GTDB taxonomy): domain Bacteria; phylum Myxococcota_A; class Polyangia; order Haliangiales; family Haliangiaceae; genus JABFXX01. The sequence goes on along the minus strand of JALZOI010000287.1, from coordinate 2,311 downwards.
GGACGACCGACACTGATGTGAAGAGTTGGTTGCAGCGGGGGGGCGAGTCTCACGGCGACGCGGCGCCCGCGCTGTCGGCGCAGCCAGTTAGCGCGATCGAGCGCCCGGCCCGGCGCTTGCTCTGAGCTCGGGTGCGCGCGCCGCTGGCGCTCGCACCTGACCGTTTGCCCGTGTGCGCGTGCGTACTCGATCGTTGCCCTCATCATCATCACGGGTACGTGCGCGCATACGGGCGCTTGCTATAACAGTCCAGTGAAGGCGCTGGTGCTCGTCGCGGTGGGGCTCGGATGTGGCACCCCACAGACCGCCGCACCGCCGGCGCCGCCGGTGCCCACCACCGTCACTACCTCGGTCGCCTCGCCGGCGCGGAGCTGCAACGAAGCCGCGGCCGGCCTCGAGCGCGGGACCCGCAGCGTCCGCGATCCCGACACCTCCGTGCTCGGTGACATGCGCGCGCGATGCGTGGAGGATGCGTGGTCCGCCGCCGCGATCGAGTGCTTCGCGGTGATGAAGGAGGACGATCTCGGGCGCTGCGCCGGCGAGCTCGCGGCCGCGCCGCGCGGTCGGCTGTTCACGACGCTCGGCGGCGGCTTCGATGACCGCACGGCGATCGCCATCGCGCAGGCGCGGCTCGGCACCCTCAAGGTGGGGATCACCGAGTGCGACCGCTTCGTGACCGGCGTCGCGCGGGCGCTGGGCTGCGAGCAGATGGCCCTCGAGACCCGCGCCGCGCTCGGCAACGAGACCGCGGACTTCTGGTCCCTGCCGACCTCCAACCTGCCCGCCGACGCCAGCCGCCGGATGGCGGCGGTGTGTGCCAAGTCGCTGACTTTCCTCCAGCAGCAGGTCGCGGACGCCGGTTGCATGCCGTAGGGGTTTGGGCCAGATTGCCCCGATGACCGACGTCTTCATCTTCGACGCACTTCGTACGCCGCGCGGCCGCGGCAAGGCCGGCAAGGGTGGGCTTTCGAACCACCACCCGCAGGAGCTGCTCGCGCAGACCCTGAACCACATGGCCGAGCGCAAGCAGCTCGACAAGCACCTCGTCGAGGACATGTCGATCGGGTGCGTCACGCAGGTCAAGGAGCAGGGCGCCTGCATCGCGCGCAACGCGCTGATCGCGGCGCAGTGGCCCGAGGACGTCACCGGCTTCACGGTCAACCGGTTCTGCGGCTCGGGCCTCGAGGCGATCAACTCGATCGCCGCGAAGATCGGCGCGGGCTTCGTGGACGGTGGCATCGGTGGCGGCGTCGAGTCGATGTCGCGCGTGCCGATGGGCTCGGACGAGGCGATGATCGACGGCCTCAACCTCAAGATGCGCGAGCGCCTGTTCATGGTGCCGCAGGGAATCTCGGCCGATCTGATCGCGACGCGAGAGGGCTTCACGCGCGCCGATGTCGACCAGTTCGCGCTGCAGAGCCAGCAGAAGGCGGCGCGCGCGATCGAGAACAAGTACTTCGGCAGCTCGATGTTCGCCGTCAAGAACGACGACGGCTCGGTCGCGCTCGATCGCGACGAGCACCCGCGCGCCGACACGACGCTCGAGTCGCTCGGCGGGCTCGGCGCCGCGTTCGAGAAGCTCGGCGCGATGGCGATGGGCCCCGCGGGCGAGACGCTCGACCAGCTCGCGCTGAAGCGCTACCCCGACACGAAGAAGATCGAGCACGTCCACAGCGCCGGCAACTCGTCGGGCATCGTCGACGGCGCGGCCGTCGTGCTCATGGGCTCGGGTGAGTGGGGCACGAAGGCGGGCCTCAAGCCGCGCGCGCGGATCCGCGCGATGGCGACCGCGGGCGCCGAGCCGATCATCATGCTGACGGCGCCGGCCCCGGCGTCGCAGAAGGCACTCAAGAAGGCCGGCATGAAGGCCAGCGACATCGATCTGTGGGAGATCAACGAGGCCTTCGCCGTCGTCCCGCTGCAGACGATCCGCGCGCTCGGCATCGACCCCGCGCGCGTCAACGTCAACGGTGGCGCGATCGCCCTGGGTCACCCGCTGGGTGCGACCGGCGCGATCCTCCTCGGGACGGCCCTCGCGGAGCTCGAGCGCACGAACAAGGCGACCGCCCTCATCACGCTGTGCATCGGTGGCGGCATGGGCATCGCGACGATCATCGAGCGCGTCTAGGTACGGCTCCGGGGTCGGGGGCTCGACGGCTCCGGGCTCGCGGGTCTCGTGTTATGCACGGCGGGTGCACCGCCGGGCTGCTGTACTGCTGGCGCTCGCTGGCTGTTCGCCGCCCGCGCCACCGGCCGAGCCACCACCGCCGGCCTGGGTCTACCCGCCGGGTCCGGTGTCGCTGCTCGGAGC
>JALZOI010000908.1 GCA_030857245.1 Myxococcota bacterium | reverse complement strand
GCGCCAGCCGGGCCGCGAACGCGAGCACCTCGTCGTCGAAGTCCGTCGGCGCGACGACGCGCGAGAGCAGGCCGACCTGGGCGGCGGCGCGCGGCGTCAGCAGCTCCCCGGCCACGAGGAGCTCGCGCGCCCGGGACGCGCCGACCAGCCGGAGCAGCCGCTGCGTGCCACCGAAGCCGGGCATCATCCCGATCAGCACCTCGGGCAACCCGAGCCGGTGCTCCGCGCTGTCGCTCGCGATCCGGTAGTCGAAGCACAGCGCGAGCTCGAAGCCGCCTCCGACGCACGGGCCGTTGATCGCCGCGATCGTGATCTTCGAGGAGCGCTCGACGGCGTCGAACAGCAGCATCATGTTGAGCACCGCGGACCGCACCAGCCGGTCCGGACGCCGCGACGCCAGCAGGAGATCGGCGACGCGCGGCAGCCGGCGCAACACCCCGACCACCAGCGGGAGGACCGCGAGCAGGACCCGGAGCAGCGGGCGCGGCAGCCTCGGCGTCTGCGCCAGCAACTGCCGGAGCTCGCCGACCTCGAGGTGCAGCATGTACGCGCCCGGGCGATCGCCGGTCAGCACGATCACGCGCACCGCCGGGTCGCGCTCGAGCGTGCGCAAGCACAGCCGCAGCTCCAGGAGCGCGCGGGTGGTCAGGAAGTTTCGCGGTCCGTGCGCGTAACGGACGATCGCGATCGCGGCGCGGCGCTCGACCGTGACGCTCTCGAGCGGCGCGCTAGCCACGGGCGACCGTCGAGGCGTGAACGGTGGCCGCGGTGGCGAGCGTCGCGAGGAAGCGGCGCGTGAAGTGGTAGGCGTCGCCCGGCCAGCGCGCCGAGACGTAGGCGCCGTCCTCGACGACGAACGTGCCCCGATCGGCGGTGGCGGTGCCGCGTCTCGTCAGCGTGCGCGGGCCGCGCTCGAAGTGCGTGGGGTCGGCCACGGCCGCGCGAACCTCGTCCTCGACATAGGTCGGGTACGTCCGGTAGTAGCGCCCGAGCTTCCACGCGGTGAGCAGCCACGCGGTGCGCTCCATGTACTTCGGCAGGCACGTGGTGCGCCGGCCGTGCAGGATCGATCGTCCGGTCGCGGGATCGATCGTGCGGGCCGCCGCGAGCACGCCGTGGCAGATCGCCGCCACCGGAGCGCCCCGCTGCCAGAACGCGAGGATCACGTCGCGCAGCGCGGCGTCCTCGAGGTAGGGCTTCATCCCCGGAGCGTGCCCGCCGGGCAGCACGAGGCCCGCGTAGGCGGTGACATCGAGCCCGCGCCAGGAGCGCGGGGCCAGGAACGCCGGCTGCTGCTCGAGCTCGCGGTACCACGCGATCGCCTCGGGTCGCGCGCCGAGCTGGCCGAACAGGACGCCGGTCAGGAGCAGCGGATCGGCCGACGGCGGCGCACCGCCCGCCGCCGTCGCGAACACCACGTCGTAGCCGGCCACGGTGAGCAGCTTCCACGGGACGGCCACCTCGGTGACGTCGAAGTCGCGGTCGGGGAGCGGGATCAGGATCGTGCGGGTCATCAGCGGCCTCCAGGGCCTCCAACCTAGGGCCAGCGGGTCCGCGACCAGGTATCTCCGCGCGCCAGAACGACTGGCCGCGGGCGCCGCGGGGCGCGCCGCGCCCGCCACCCCCGATCAGCGGCGGCTCCGGTACTCGCTCGGCGTCATGCCGGTCCAGCGCTTGAAGGCGCGGAAGAACGCGCTGAGCTCGGCGTACCCGAGCAGGAAGGCCACCTCGCCGAGCGGGCGGCTGCCCTCCTCGACGAACAGCTGCGCGAGCTCGCGCCGCACCGCCTCGACGAGCGCCTGGAAGCTCACCCCGTCATCGGCGAGCCGCCGCTGCAGCGTGCGCCGGCTCAGCTTGAGGGCGGCAGCCACGCTCTCGAGGCTCGGACCCGCGTCGGCGAGTTGCTCGCGGATCCGCTCGCGGACGTCGCCGAGGAAGCGGTTCGGCCCGGCCCGCGCGGCGAGCGCCGCGATGGCCTGCCGATCGAGCAGCGACAGCAGCGGTGGGTCCGATGACGCGAGCGGCAGATCGAGCACCGCGGTGGGGAGCGCGAAGCCATTGGCCTCGGCACCGAAGGCCACCTCGGGGGTCCCCACCAGCGCGATCAGCTCCGACACGTCGCGCGGCCGCGGGTGCGCCAGCCACGCGCGCCGCGGCACCCACGGTGCGCCCGAGAGCCGGCGCGCCTCGCACAGCACCATTGCGAGGAAGCCCTCGTTGCCGTGGCGGCCGACGCACAGCGCGGCGCCGGGGATCCGCTGGGTCAGCACGCCCTCGTGCGCATCCTCGACGAGCGTCACCTCGACGACCTCGTTGAGCAGCCCCATGTAGCGGACCACGCGCGCCAGCGCCTCGCGGACGGTGGGTGCCGAGCGCGAGCTGAACTCGAGCAACCCGTACGTCCCGCGCGGCAAGTCCGCGCCCACGTGGAGCCCGACGAACGGGTCTCCGGTCGCGGCCTCGACGGCGTCGAACAGCTCGTGGAGCGCCGACAGCGGCAGGACCACCTCGGGATCGGTCTCCGCGCTCGCGGGTAGCCCGAACCGCTGCGCGATGGCCGCCGGGTCGCCACCCGCCGCGCGGACCCGCGCGAGGAACGGCGCGACGAGCTGCGTCCGCATCCGCGGGTCGGTCGTGCGCCTGCCCATTCAGGCCATCGTTCAGCGC
>JALZOI010000286.1 GCA_030857245.1 Myxococcota bacterium | reverse complement strand
GTGATCACCCGTTCGAGCCAGCGGCCGGGTCGACCGGAGCCACCCCCGGCGCCGTGGAGCCCGCGGGTGCATCCGACCCCGCCGGGGCGGCTGCCGAGCCGGTCCCGGTCGCCGGCTCGGTCGTCGGAGCCGGAACCGGAGCCGGAACCGCAGCCGAGCCCGCCGGTGTTGTGGCGCTGCCGGCCGCAGCGGCCTTCTTGTCCGCAACCTTCATGAAGTCGCAGGCCTTGAGCTGGTCGATCGTGGTCGCCGCCGCGGCGCACTCGACGGCCTTGCGGCTCGAGCCACCCCGGCAGCGCCGGACGTCACCGGCGAGATCGGTCGTCGCGGTCGCGCTGTCGGTGCCGATCAGCGTGCGCATGTTCGTGAGCGCCAGCTTGCAGCTCTCTTCAGAAGGCTTGTTGCAGCCGCCGAGCGCGAGCACGCAGGCCACCACCAGCAGCGGAATCGTCGACAACGAGGTGCGCATCATGACCAGTCTCCGGGGTTGGACTCTACCAGCTGACGTGCGCGGTCGAGGTCCTGGCCCGTGTCGATCTCACGCCACTGGCCCTCGATCAGCACCGGCTCGATCCGGATGCCGCCATCGATCAGCTGCTGCCACAGATCGGTCTGGTACGCGTTGCGGAACGTGGCGGCACGCTGGAACGGCTGGTCGTCGCGCCCCGCGAACTGGTGCGCGAGCTGATCGAGCGTGTTGGCGACCAGCGCGACGCCGCGCTCGCCGAGCTTCGCGAGCCCGATGTACTCGCCGACCGCCTCGGCCGGCGGCAGCGCTCGCTTGCCGACGCGGGCGACCGTGCCGTCGGGCATCAGGTCGGAGACCTCGCCCTCCTCGAGCGGGTGCTCGGTGCGACCCTCGTAGATCGTGCGGAACTCGCGATCGATCACGAGGGCGATGTCGGCGGGCGAGGCGACCGCGGCGCGCGCCACGGCTGGCGTGAAGATGATGTCGCTGTACGAGATCAGGCACGGCTGGTCGAGGTACGGCCGCGCGTACGCCATCGAGAGCAGCACGTTGTTGGTCTGCCACTCGGGGTTGTCGACGAAGATCGCGCGCGGCACGAGCCCGCGGACGAAGCTCTCGAGGACGTCGCCGCGGTAGCCGCGGATCACGACGAGCTCCTCGATGCCGGCGGCCGCGAAGGCCTTCCAGACCCAGCCGAGGAGCGGCCGGGCGCCGACGTCGACCATCGACTTCGGGATCTCGTCGGTGTGCGACCCGAGCCGCTTGCCGCGGCCGGCGGCGATCAGGATGGCGCGCTTGATGGTGCTCATGACAGCTCCGGTGGCTCGGACGAGCCGGGGACGACGCCGGTCGGCGCCGGGCGCGCGAAGCGCCCGAGGCGAAAGCAGATCGCGGCGAACGTCTTCGCGAAGTACAGCGCGTTGACGGCGGCGTACACCCAGAAGAACAGGTCGATGCGGTTCGCCAGCGCGCAGATCCAGATGTACTGCGGGTAGTGGACGAGGATCCGCGCGACCCACTCGAGCGCGGACAGCACCATCCCCACCGGGCCGCGCCGTCCGCCGACCTCCGCGGGCTGGCCGTCTTCCGTCGCGGGCTTCGCGCCGTACTCGGGCCGCCTCGTGAACGACGTCAGCGAGAGGCCGGAGGCGAGGCAGAACAGCCCCGCGAGCCCGGCGACGAGCAGCCGCTCGTCGGCCGTCTCCTGCCAGAGCCGCACCGCGACGCAGGCGAAGATGAACATCGCCTTGAGCTCGTCCATCAGGAAGTCGAGCAAGTGCCCGAGCGGCGATGCGATCTTGCGGATCCGCGCGAGCTGACCGTCGGCGCAGTCGAGCACGAACGAGAGCTCGTAGACCAGCGCGGCGGCGAGCAGCCACCAGTACCCGGGCAGCAGCGCGAACATCACGCCGGCGCCCGCGGCGACGAGCGCCGAGAGGAACGTCACCTGGTTCGGGGTGATCGGCGTCTTCGCGAGGAAGTAGACGATGACGGCAGCGGGTGGCCGGGCGACGTACTCGGTGAACCGGTTGATGTCGCGCTGCTTCTTCGACGCCCGGTAGATGGCGACGATGTCGGACCACATGCGCCGGCGACCTTACCAGAGCCGGCGCCAGCTGCCGACGATCACGCCGACGGACACGCGCGCGGGATCGCGCGGGCGGTCCCGCAGATCCGTGCGCGCATCAGCTCCTTGCCCTTGACCTCGATCTCGCCTCGCGTGCTCTTCGGTGCGGAGCTTCGTGCCCGGCGCGATTCGGTCAGCGGCGCGGACTTCCGACGGAGCCGCACGACACAACTCGAGTCGATCAGGTGTGCCTCGGACCTACGTTTTCGCTTGCAGGGTCGGAGGGCCCCCGTTAGGTTCCGCCGGCCTGCCTCGCGGAGCGAGGAGGCGCAGGGAACCAGTTACGTAAGCAGCCGAGGACACCTCGGCATGACATGGGGTTTTAGGATGCCTGAGCACACGATCCCCGAGTCTCTCATCGAACAGATCCGGACGGGCAAAGCGGCCCTCGTCGTCGGTGCGGGAATCGGAGTTCCTTCCTGGAAGCAGTTGCTGGAGCGCCTCACGAAGGCGCTCGAGACGCGCGGTCGCGAGGGCGACACCGAGGCCACCAAGGATCTCGAGAAGCTGCTCCACAAGGGCAACCTCGTCCGCGCCGTCGGCTTCCTCGCCCGCGCCCTCGGCGAGGAGACCTGCGACCGGATCGTCGAGGAGACGTGGACCTCGCCGGCCGAGACGCCGGCCCTGCCGCGCACGCTCTCGCAGCTGCCGTTCCGCCACGTCTGGACGACCTTCCCGGGTGACGTCCTCGAGCACGCCTTCGAGACGGCCTCGCCAAACGAGTGGCCGCCCGCGCGCGTCGTCACGTACCAGGAGCTCGGCGAGCTGTCGCCACGCCGCCGCACGCTCGTCAAGATGCTCGGCAACTTCGACACCTATGTCGTGACCCCGAACTCGGTCCGCCGCGCCCTGTCGCGCGCGGTCGATCTGCGCGAGTACGCGCGCAAGCTCTACGTCGAAGGCTCGCTCGTGTTCGTCGGGTTCCGCTACGGCGACCCCGATCTCGCGGCGCTCCTCGATCGCGTGTTCGGCATGTTCGAGCCGCCGCGCGGGACCCACTACTTCCTCGGTGCGGGCGTCGGCCCGGTCACCGTCGACGAGCTGATGGCCGATCACCACATGGAGGTCGTCAACCTCCAGGGCCGCGGCGGCGACGAGACCGCCGAGCGCTCGGTGATCGAGTGGCTCGAGCAGCTCCGCGACGGCTGCGTCGCAGCGGGCGTGACGCTCTCGCAGCAGCGCCCCGATGCGGACGACGCCGAGGGCTGGCTCGCGATGCTCGGTGATGGCAGCGAGGAGGCCGCCGAGGCCCGCGATGCGATCGATCTGATCGAGCGCCGCGCGCGCGACACCAAGGACTGGGAGACCGTCATCGAGGTGCTGCTCGGTCGCATCGAGCACACGGGCGATGGTCCCGACCGCGCCGTGCTGCTCCGCCAGCTCGCCGAGGTCTACGAGACCGGGCTCGGCGATCTGCGCCGCGCCTTCGAGGCGATCACCACGGCGTGCCAGTGCGCACCCGAGGACAACACCGCCGCCGCGATGGCCGAGAAGCTCGCCGCCGCGACCGGTGGTTGGGCCGACCTCGTGTCGGAGGCATCCGAGATCGCGACCGAGGCCACCGACCCCGCCGTCGCGTCGATGTGGTGGGCGCGGCTCGGCAACTGGTACGGCACGAAGCTGGACCGGCCCGACTACGCGCTGCCCTCGCTGCGCCGCGCGCTCGAGCTCGACAGCACGAACCGCACGGCCTACGCGGCGCTCGCCGAGACCCAGCGCAAGACCGGCAAGTGGGCGGACCTCGCCGACACGCTGCGCGCGCACGCCGAGGTCGAGACCGACACGGCGACCAAGGTCGATCTGCTGATCGGCCTCGGTGATCTCTCCGAGAACCAGCTGTCCTCGACCGCGAAGGCGATCGAGGCCTACCAGGCGGCCGCCGATCTAGATGACTCGTCGGACGACGCGCTCGCCGCCCTCGAGCGGCTGTACCGCCGCGACGAGAAGTGGGCGAGCCTCGCGAAGGTCCTCGACCGTCGCGCGGAGATCTGCGAGGCGAACGGGGATCCCGGCCGCTCCGCCGCGATCCGCCGCGAGCTCGGCACGCTGCGCGCCGAGAAGCTTGGTGACCTCGAGGGCGCGATCGCGCGCTACGAGGCCACCGTGGCCTCGAACGGCAGCGACGCCAGCGCGCTCAAGGCGCTCGTCGACCTCTACGACAAGACCGGCCGGACCGAGGACTACCTCCGCACGATGGAGCGGCTCGGGCAGGTCGCGCCCGAGGGCGAGAAGCTCGCGACGCTGCGCAAGCTCGCCGCCGAGCTCGAGGATCGCGACCCGGCGCGCGCCGGCGCGGCGTACGAGAAGCTGCTCGCCGCTGACCCCACCGCCGACGACGCGTACCGCGGTCTCGAGCGCGTGCTCGAGGGCCAGGAGAACTGGTTGGAGCTGGTCGCGCTGCAGCGCCGCCACATCGGGGCGGCCAAGACCCCGGCCCAGCGCGTCGAGCTCTACCTCGCGTCCGCCCAGGTCTTCGAGAAGCACCTCGATGATCCGACGAAGGCGATCGAGGCTCTGCTCAACGTGATCGCGATCGAGGACTCGAACAAGCAGGCGCTCGCTGCGCTGCCGCGGCTGCACCTCCGCACCGAGGCGTACGACCGCGCGGTGGACGTCCTCGCCCGCCACGCGGCGCTCGAGGGTGACAAGGGCGCGAGCCTGTGGTCCGAGGCGGGCCAGCTCGCGTACGAGAAGCTCGGCGATGCCGAGGTGGCCCAGCGCCACTTCGATCGCGCCATCGCGATCGATGCCGAGCACTTCGGTGCACTCCGCGGCCTGGCGCAGGTCCAGGCGAGCCGCGGCAACTGGACCCAGGCCGTCGAGCAGATGCTCCGCGCGGAAGCCGCGTCGAGCAACCGGCTCGAGCGGGTCGAGCTGCTGTGGGCCGCCGCCCAGATGGTGGACCTCAAGCTCGCGGATCCGAACCGCGCGCTCGAGCTCTACGAGCGCGTGCTCAAGCTCGACCCCGACCACGTCGACGCCGGTCAGCGCATCGCCGACCAGCTGGTCGCCGCGAAGCGCTGGGACGATGCGCTGCCGGTGCTCGAGATGCTCGCGCGCCAGGCGGAGGGCTACGACCCGATGGCGCGGTCGAAGCGCGAGAGCCAGCTCGGCCACGCGTACGAGTCGCTGCACCGCACCGAGAAGGCGGCGCGCCACTACAAGCTCGCCGTCGACCACGACCCGAACAACCTCGAGGCCTCGATCGGCCTCGCGGCCGTGCTGATGATCGAGGCCAAGGCGAGCGAGGGCAGCGAGGCTGCCAGCGAGCAGTGGCGCGAGGTCGACCGGCGCTATCGCGAGATCCTCGCGCGGCACCGCACCGGCATCGCGGACAGCCGCGTGGCCGACATCTGGTACCGGCTCGGCGTCGCGGCGCGCGCGCTCGGCGACGACAAGAAGGCCGAGCAGAGCTTCCGGCGCGCGCTCGAGCGCGAGCCGCTGCACGAAGCCACGCTCGGCGCGATGGTCGAGCTCGGCGGTGCGCGCGGCGAGTGGCGCATGGTCGCCGACGCCAAGCGCGCCCAGGTCGATGCGATCGCCAGCGTCCCCGGGAGCACCGAGCGGCGCGCGAAGCTGCTCGAGGAGATCGGCGACATCTGGCGCGAGCGCCTGCGCGACGTCACGACGGGGATCGCGGCGTACGCCGAGGGCCTCACCGTCGAGCCCGGCTCGCGCGTCCTCCTCCACAAGCTGCTCGAGGCGTTCACCGAGCAGCGCGAGTGGCGGCGCGCGATCGAGACGCTCGATCAGCTGTCGGCCCAGGAGACCTCGTCGGATCGCCGCGCTCGCTTCCATTACACCGCCGCGGTGATCGCTCGTGACGAGCTCAAGGATGCCGCGCTCGCGGTCGACAAGTTCCACGCGGCCCTCGACGACGCGCCGGCCACGCCGCGCGCGTTCGAGGCGGTCGAGAAGCTGCTCACGGATCTCAAGGACTGGAAGAACCTCGCGCGCGCGTATCGCCGCCAGCTCAAGCGAGCCGGTGAGGACGCACCGGTCGGGGTGATCCTGCCGCTGTGGACCCGACTCGGTGACACGTACCTCGATCACCTCGGTGACAACGAGGCCGCGACCGAGGCGTACCAGGTGGCGTGCGAGCTCGACCCCGACGACGTCCAGCGTCACGAGCAGCTCGCGGACCTCTACCTCGAGGCCGGCGAAGCGCGCCGTCACGAGGCGATCGCCGAGCTCCAGTTCTTGCTCGGGCACGCGCCCGACCGCGTCGAGCTCTACAAGGCGCTCGCGAGCCTGTACCGCGCGGAGCACGAGCTCGACAAGGCGTGGTGCGTGGCGCAGGCCCTCGTCTTCCTCGGCGCCGCGTCTGACGAAGAGAAGCTGCTCTACCTGAAGTTCCGGCCGGCGCAGTTCACCCCGGCACCGCGGCGGCTCACCGAGGAGCTCTGGCAGAAGTCGATCATCCATCCGAAGGAGGACCGTCACGTCGGCGCGATCTTCTCGTCGACGCTCGGCGCCCTCGCGGCGGGCACGGCGCAGCCGATCACCTCGTTCGGGCTCACGGCCGAGTCGCGCACCGATCTCGACCGCGACCCCCGCGCGGTCAGCCGGATCGTCAAGTACGTCTCCGGCCTGCTCGCGATCGACCCGGCGCCGATGGTGTGGCTCCAGGAGGCCGGTGACGGCCTGCGGGTCGCCAACACGGTCGGTCTCGGTGCCGAGCGGCAGCGGCTCGTGCCGTCGCTGCTCATCGGTGCGCCGCAGATCGGCAAGAGCGACGAGCGCGAGCTCGCGTTCGAGGTGGGCAAGCGGATGGCGTACCTCCGGCCCGAGCGCTTCGTGACGCTCGCGCTGGGGACCCTGCCCAAGCTCGAGGCCGCGTTCGCGGCATCGGTGCTCGCGGGTGGCCGGAAGATCCCGGCGCACGACGGCTCGACCTACGGCTCGGCGGCGAGCGACGAGGCGAAGAGCCTCGCGACGACGCTCCGGCAGCAGGTCCCGGGCCCGCTCCTCGAGCAGGTCGGCGAGCTGTCGACGAAGCTCTCCGGTCGGGTCGGCAACGGCCTCGTCGGCGCCTGGCGCACCGCAACGGATCTCACCGCCAACCGGGTTGGCTTCATCGTCTCGAACGATCTCGAGACGGCGGCCAAGGGCATCGCGACCGAAGGGGCGGCGCTGTCGAGCCTGTCGGTCAAGGAGCGGCTGCGCGATCTCCTCGCGTACGCCGTCAGCGAGCACTACTTCCTCGTGCGTCGCCACCTCGGCCAGCATGTCCGCGGGGAGGCGTCCGCGTGAGGGCCGCAGCGCTCGCAGCGCTCGCGACGATCTCGCTGACCTCCGCCTGTGGCGGGGTCGACGAGCCGGCGTGCCCGACCGACGACTGCTCGATCCCGGGCAGCACGGTCATCAAGTGGCGGTTCCACGAGTATCCGGAGTGGAACTTCCTCGCGGACACCTGCCAGGATCTCGGTGTCACGACGGTCCGCGTCGAGGCGATCAACGTGGCGGATCCGGACGTCTACGTCGCTGTCGACAAGCAGTGCGGCGAGGGCCAGGCCACGCTGCTGCGGCTGGCCGAGGGCACGTACAGCGTGGCGGTGACGCCGCTCGACGTCGCGGGGAACCCGGCCGTGTCGACCCCGGCACGCGGCGAGGTCGTGGCGGGGGTCCCGGGCGTCCCCACCGAGTCCACGGTCAACGTTCCGTACACCGGCTGGACGCAGGCCTATACCGGCACGTTCTTGTTCAAGCTGTCGTGGGCTGGCATGCCGTGCGAGACCGCCTCGGTGGCCACCCAGACGCTCAAGCTGCTCATCGGCGGCCAGGTCGTCGACAAGCTGGTCGACAACGGCCAGAAGCTCGACGGCACCGACGACAAGCCCTGCCGCTCGCACACCGAGTCATTCGCGCAGTTCGCGACCGACCTGCCGTTCGGTCCGGCGACCCTCGTGGTTACCGGCAAGGACACCAACGGCAGCATGCGCTACGAGCGTCAGTTCGAGACCTTCATCGGCGTCGGTCAGAATAATCCGACGTTGACGTTCGACGTGCCGGCCCCCGCCGGCATGTGACAGATTGCGAGCGTGCGTGCGCTCGCCCTCCTGATCGGGCTCGCCGGAGCCAGCGCGGGCTGCGGCGATCGCGCGACCGCGCAGGCGACTCCGGTGCTCGCGCCATCGGGGCCGCGGCTGCCGCCACCGGCACCCGTCGATCTGGCCGTCCGCGGCGCGGCCTATCTGCGGAGCGCCGCGGCCCAGATCCAGCCGCGCTGGGAGCAGTTCCTCGAGGACTGCCGGCTCCGGCTGCCGAAGGCGCACCCGCTGAACCAGCCGACCCTCGCCTCCGTCGTCGAGCTCGCGGTGCAGCGCGATGGCACGCTCGCCGACGTCCGCCTCGTCACCGGGAGCGGCACCGGCGACTTCGACGTCGCCGTGTTCGACGTGCTCGCCGACGTCACGCTGCCGCCCCCGCCCGCCGCCCTCGAGTCCGACGACGAGCTCGTCCACCTGCGCTGGCAGTTCGCGCGCGACCGCCGCCAGGCCGGTCCGGCGACCGCGCAGGTGGTGCTCGTCGAGCTGCCGCTGCTCGTGACCGTCGAGCGCGCGCTCGCGCAGGACCAGCTCGAGCGCGCCGCCCGCCGGGTGGTGCGGAGTCGCGCCGATGATCCGGACCGCCTCGTCGCCGCCGAGCGCGTGATGATCGCCGTCCTCCGCGCGGCGCTCGCCAGCAGCGACGGCGCGGTCC
>JALZOI010000907.1 GCA_030857245.1 Myxococcota bacterium | reverse complement strand
GCGTACGGCTGCACCGTGATCAGCGACAATTAGATTTGCCGGTCGACGACAACTAGATTTGCCGGTTCGTCGACGAGCGGACAGCCATGGTGATGGCCGAAAACTTGACCCCTCCGCGTGCCGGGGGCGGTGCGAGTCGATGGTCACCGATGGGCAAGTCCGCGTTCTGAGGAGCAAACGAATGCAAGGACAGACGATCGAGACGGCGGCCGCGGCGGCCGGCATGAGCGAGCGATCAGCACGGACCTGGAAGGACGGACCGATGCCGTCGGCGACGATCACGACCCGGACCTGGAGGACCCGGGCGGATCCGTTCGCCGCGGTGTGGGCCACGGAGATCGAGCCGCATCTGCGCGGCGACGAGGACGGCGAGTTGCTCGGGACGACGTTGATGGACGAGCTGTGCCGAAAGCGTCCGGGCGAGTTCGAGCCAGGACAGATCCGCACGCTGCAGCGGCAGATCCGTCGGTGGCGTGCCGAGCACGGGCCGCGGCAGGAGGTCTTCTTCCCGCAAGACCATGTGCCGGGCCACCTCGGCGCGTTCGACTTCACCCACTGCGGCGAGCTGGGCGTGACGATCGCGGGCGTGCACTTCGTCCACCTGATGTTCCAGTTCGTGCTGGCGTGGAGCGGCTGGCGCTACATCTCGCTCGCGATGGGCGAGACGTACGAGGCGTTGCTGGCCGGGCTCCAGGGTGCGCTGTGGACGTTGCGCGGCGTGCCGAAGAAGATCCGGCAGGACAATCTGTCAGCGGCGACCCACGAGCTCGCGGAAACGAGCGGACGAGCGCTGACCAAGCGGTTCGCCCAGGTCGTCGACCACTACGACTTCGAGTCGTCGAGGATCGAGCCAGGCGAGGCGCATCAAAATGGCGTCGTCGAGAAGGCAAACGATCTTCTCAAGGTCGCGCTCGGGCAGGCTCTGAAGTTACGCGGCAGCCGCGACTTCCCGACGGTCGAGGAGTACCTCGCGTGGGCACGCGCCGTCGTCGAGGAGCGCTTTCACAAGGGGCGCGCCGATGATCTCGCTCACGAGCGGAGCGTGCTCAAGGCACTACCGAGCCACCGGCTGCCCGAATACACCGAGGTCGACGTGACGGTGCGGAAGTGGAGCACCGTGCACGTCGCGAAGCGGGCGTACTCGGTCCCCTCGCGACTGATCGGCCACAAGCTCAAGGCTCGCGTTCACCCGGACGTCGTCGAGATCTGGATCGGCAAGTCACTGCTCGAGACCATGCCGCGACTTCGCGGTGGCGAGAATCATCGCATCGACTATCGCCACGTGATCTGGTCGCTGGTCCGCAAGCCCGGCGCGTTCGCGGCGTATCGGTACCGCGAGGATCTGTTCCCGTCGCTGACGTTCCGTCGCGGCTACGACGCGCTCTGCGCCGGCCGCGGCGACCGCGCCGACGTCGAGTACGTCCGCATCCTGCACCTCGCGGCGAGCACCTCCGAGGCCGCTGTCACGCGTGCGCTTGACACCCTGCTCGACAAGGGCGAGGCGTTCGACTTCATCGCCGTGAAGGCGCTCGCGCAGCCGACGACCTCGGCGATTCCGCATGTCGAGATCGGCGTTCCCGATCTCGGCGTGTACGACGACCTGATCACGATGGCCGGTGCAGCATGACGGTCTACACGCCCGAGGTCGGCGACCGGATCACGAAGCTCCTCGCCGAATTCAAGCTGTCAAGCGCCGCCGAGCAGACGACCAAGCGGTTCCTCGACGCCGGATGCGATCAGGCCCTCGTCATCCTGGCCGAGGTGCTCGAGGTCGAATGGCAGGCCCGTCGCGAGCGCCGCGTGGATCGTCTTCGTCGCGCGTCGCGGCTCCCGCCGGCGAAGACGTTCGATACGCTGGATGCGACTCGCGTTCCGCGCAACGTGCTCATCCAGGCTCGCGACCTCGCCCGCGGCGCGTTCGTCGAGCGCGGCGACAACGTCCTCCTGTTCGGGCGCCCCGGCGTCGGCAAGAGCCACGTCGCGTGCGCGCTCGGCCACGCGCTCGTCGGCGCCGGGATCAGCGTGCTCTTCATTCCGACCTACCAGCTTGTTCAACAGCTGCTAGCGGCTCGCCGCGATCTCAGCCTGCCTCGTGCGCTTCGCGCACTCGACTCATACGACGTCATGATCCTCGACGATCTCGGCTACGTACAGCAGAACGCCGACGAAGCCGAGGTCCTGTTCACCCTGATGGCTGAGCGCTACGAGCGTCGGTCATTGATCATCACCAGCAACCTGGTCTTCAGCGAGTGGGACCGGATCTTCAAGAATCCGATGACGACCGCCGCCGCGATCGATCGTCTCGTCCATCACGCCACGATCCTCGAGATCGATCGAGGCAGCATCCGCGCTGAGGAAGCGAAGAAACGGAAGGACCCCAAGTCGACGACAACTACCAACCCAACGACAACTACATCACCCCGCGACGACAACTACCCCACCGAGATCCACCCCGCGTGAACCACCCGTCGGACCGGCAAGAATAGTTGTCGCCAGCCGGCAAAAGTAATTGACGCCAATCAGGCTCGGTCTTGCTCTGCTCGCAACCGGTCTCGAATCACAGTCCAGGACGAGGGCGGGTCGCCGGTATGCTCCAGATGCTCGACGGATTGCTGCGCATCATGAAGCAAGGACCAGACCTTCTTGCCGTCATTCCAGCCGTAGGCGCTGCTGCAC
>JALZOI010000285.1 GCA_030857245.1 Myxococcota bacterium | reverse complement strand
GCGCTCCGCCCGCGCGGTCCTGCTCGCGGCGTGCGGCACGTGCGCGTGGCACCGGATGCGCACGTGCGGCCGGCATGAAGCTCAAGCCGGTACGAGATCAAGTCGTCGTCATCATGGGCGCATCGAGCGGGATCGGGCGCGAGGTGGCGCTCCGGTTCGGCGCCGCGGGTGCCAAGGTCGTCGTCTCCGCGCGCAGCCAGGAAGGCCTGCTCTCGCTCGTCAGCGAGATCGAGCGCCGCGGCGGCCGCGCCACCAGCATCGTGTGTGACGTCGCGGACCCGACGCAGGTCGAGGCGGTCGCCGAGGCGGCGGTCCTCAGCTTCGGCCGGATCGATACCTGGGTCCACGTCGCCGCGGTCACGGTGTACGCGCGCTTCGAGGACACCACGCACGAGGAGTTCCGCCGGGTGATCGAGGTCAACTACCTCGGCCAGGTGCATGGCTTCCTCGCGGCGCTCCCGCGGCTCCGGACCACCGGTGGTGGCGCGCTGATCTCGGTGTCGTCGGTGGAGAGCAGCGTCTCGCTGCCGATGACGAGTGCGTACGCGGCGTCGAAGCACGCGGTCGAGGGTGCCCTCGATGCGCTGCGCCGCGAGCTGATCGCGGAAGGCGTCCCGATCTCGGTCACCAGCGTGAAGCCCGGCACCATCAACACGCCGCTGTTCGACAACGCGCGGACCCGGCTCGACGCCAAGCCGCAGGGCCCGCCGCCCGTCTACCACCCGGCCGTGGTCGCCGACTGCGTGCTCTACGCCGCTCACCATCCGGTGCGCGACCTCTACGCCGGCGGCGCGGCGCGCATGATGATGATCGGCCAGGCGGTCGCGCCCGGGCTGCTCGATCGGTTGCTGTCCCGCTTCGGCATCGAGGCGCAGCGCTCGAACCGGCCGCCGACCGACGGTGGTCGCGGCAACCTCGATGCGCCGCGGACCGAGGACAACCGGGTCGAAGGTGATGACCGCAAGCGCGCCCGCCGGTTCAGCGTCTATACCTGGATGGAGCTCCATCCGTTCGCGCGGCTGCTCGCCGCGGGTGGGGCGATCGCCGGGGCCGCCCTGCTGATCTCGCGGGCGCGCAGCAAGCGCTCGTTGCTGCTGCGCTGAGGCGATACGATGCGGGCATGAGCACGCCGTCGCTGCTACCGCGCGGGTTGACGGGGCTGACCGTGCGCGAGCTCGAAGCGCTGCTCGCCAGCCGCACCCGCGCGCTCGCGGCGGCGAAGTGGATCTACGGCGCGCGGCCGTGGGAGTCCACCATCCCGGCCGCGCTGCCGGGCATCGCCCCGGCCGCGTGGGCGCGCGTCCGCGCGGCGTGCTCGATGCCGGCGGTGACGGTGACCGCCCAGGCCCACGCCGCCGACGGCACGATCAAGCTGCTGCTCGCGCTCACCGGTGGCGCGATCGAGACCGTCATGATCCCGGCGACCGCGCGCAGCACCGTGTGCGTGTCCAGCCAGGTCGGCTGCACGCGCAGCTGCAAGTTCTGCGCGACCGCGACCCTCGGGTTCACGCGGAACCTCACGGCCGCCGAGATCGTGGCGCAGTACCTGATCGCGCGGACGCTGGCACCGCCCGGCGCGCCGGCGAGCAACGTCGTCTTCATGGGGATGGGCGAGCCGATGGACAACCTCGACGCGGTGCTGACGGCCGTCGAGGTGCTCACGCAAGCGCCCGCCCCGCAGCTCGGGCACGCACAGGTGACGGTGTCGACCTCGGGCGTGCTGCCCGGGATGCGCCGCTTCCTCGCCGAGTCGCGCGCGAGCCTCGCGCTGTCGCTCAACGGCTCCACCGACGAGCAGCGCACGGCGGTGATGCCGCACAACAAGACCTGGCCGATCGCCGCGCTGCTCGACCTGCTCCGCGAGGACCGCACCGCGCATCCGCGGCGCGTCCACTTCATCGAGTACGTGATGTTCGATGGCGTCAACGACAGCGACGACGACGCCGCGCGGATCGTCGGCTTGCTCGCCGGGATCAACGCCCGGCTGAACGTGATCGCGCACAACCCGATCGCCGGCAGCTCGCTGCGCGCCTCGCCGATCGCGCGGATCCAGGCGTTCCATCGCGTCGCGAGCGCCGGCGGCCTGCGCTGCATGGTGCGCTGGCCGCGCGGCCAGGACATCGCGGCCGCGTGCGGCCAGCTCGCGCGAACCGCCTGACGCGCCGACGGCGCAGCGAGCGTCGTCCGCCCGCTACTTGTGCAGCGTCAGGCTGAAGATGAACGATCGCCCGTTCTGCGGAATCACCGGCGAGGCGTACGGCACGGCCGGCAGCGAGTACTGCCAGTTGAACATGTTGTAGACGCCGGCCGCGTAGCGCAGCCCGTGCCGGTTGATCAGGCCGGAGAGCACGGCATCTGCGACCACGGCGCGCTCGCTGCGCGCGGTGACGGCCGGGTCGAGCCGGCGTCGATCCTCGAGCCCCGCGCGAAACGCACCGGTGACCGAGCTCTGCACGATCGGGAAGATCAACTTCACGCCGGCGTAGTTGGTCGGCGCATTGGGCAGCCGACGATCGGCGGGGAGTCCGAGGGACTCGTCCGGTCGGTCGGCGTAGCGGGCGTAGAGCAAGCTGTACTGGAGCGACGCCATGATGCCCGCGCGAAACTCGCGGCGGAGCTCGAGGTCACCGCCGACGATCCGCTGATCGACCGCGCTGTTCTTGTAGTAGATGGCCTCCTCGGTGCCGTCGCCGTTCGCGCAGGCGTCGCCGACCGGGACGGTCTCGATGACGTTCTGCGCGAGGGTCGCGTGCACGGACGCGAGCCCGACCCAGTCGTGGTTGAAGCGGTGCGTGCCCTCGACCTCGGCCGAGTAGACCTGCTCGGGTGTCAGCTCGTCGCCGCACTTCGTGGAGACGACCTGCGTGACGCCACCGTCGTTGTAGAAGAACTCGTAGGCCGAGGGTGCGCGGAAGGCCGAGCCGAAGAGCAGCTTGACGATGTCGGACTTCGTCGGCTTGGTGATGATCGCGAGCCGCGGGGAGAACGCGGGGAAGGACGACGCACCGCGGGCGTCGGCCGGCGCGTTCTTGTCGCCCTGGAGCGCCCAGTAGTCGAAGCGCGCGCCGACCTGCACGCGCATGCGCTCGCTGGGGCGCCAGTCGAGCAGGCCACCGGCGGCGAGCACGCTGTACGGCGTGCTGGTGTCGAGCGACGTCTCGATCTCGGTGTGCGTGACGTCGAAGCTGCCACCGAGCATCTTCGCCTTCGTGTGCAGGACGCCTTCGCCACCGAGCGTGAGCCGCACGTCGTCGCCCAGCGAGAACGTGATGCGGCTCTCGGCGCCGCCCCACCATGCCCGATAGGTCTCGAAGTAGTTGTACGTGTCGGCGATGCCGGCCGTCGGCATGTCCGGATCGTTGTCGTACCAGTAGTCGAGATGGTAGTAGGCGTAGTTGGCGTGCGCGCGGACCAGCAGCTCGCTGCGCTTGCCGAGCTTGCGCTTGAGCTTCGCCTCGATGAGGAACCGCTCGTCGTTCGAGAAGCTGCGCGTATCCGCGAACCGCGACGAGTAGTTCCCCGTCGGGATCGTGTTCTCGCGTGCGGTCCAGAACGTCTGCAGCGTGAGGTCCTTCCACCACGCTTTCCCGGTGAGGGTGTACGCGCCGAACTTGTCGAACGCGGCCGTCTCGGACATCACCGGTCCCGTGCCGTCACCGGAATCGATCGCGAGTTGCACGTCCCGGCCCTGGGACGTGGCGCCCGCGACGCTCGCCCACACCCCACCCTCACCGAACCGTTGCGAGAACCCGGCACGCGCGCGCGCGGTCGAGTTGTCGTAGCTCGAGACCGACGCATGCACGCCATCGGGCTCGTCACGGTCCTTCAGCACCAGGTTGACGACGCCGCTGACCGCGCCCGTTCCGTAGAGCACGGAGGACGGGCCGCGGACGATCTCGATGCGCTGGACATCGCCGAGATCGACGCGACCGTCGTAGTGGATGAAGGGCTGGTAGAGGATGTTCTCGTTGAGCACGGCGCCGTCGGAGAGCACGAGGAGCCGGTTGGAGAAGTCGTTCGCTTGACCGAGACCGCGCACGGCCGCGTTGCCATACGAGCTGTCGAAGTTGATGGCGTACCCGCGGACGCCGCGCAGCGCCTCGAGGATGGTGGGATAGGCGAACGCCTCGAGCTCCTGCGCGGTGATCACCGTGACCGATGCCGGTGCGTCGTCGATCGACTCGTTCTCGCGCGAGGCCGCCGACACGGAGCGCTCGGGCGTGAGCACGAGATCGCGCAAGTCGGTCTGCGTGTTCGTGCGGATCTCGACGTCGCGATCCACGGCCACGTAGCCGCGCAAGCTCACGCGCACGCGGCGCTTGCCGATCGGCACGTTCGGGATGACGGCGGGGGTGAAGCCCAGCGGTCGGCCATCGACCTCGACCAGCGCGTTGGGCTCGTCGGCGGAGACCAGCAGCGAACCGACCACCGCGACCGAGCTCGCCGATGCGTCGACGGTCTGCTTCGCGATGATCGTGAAGGTCTGCGGCGCGACGCTGAACCCGGCGCGCTCGAAGTACGCGATGTGCGGGCCGGGCGGCAGCTCGAGCGCGCACGGCAGGACGCAGGCGACGTCGCCCTTGTCGTTGTCGATCCGCACCGCCGTGCCCGCGGTGCCGCGGAGCTCGACCTTGCCGAGGATGCGCGTGAGCTCGACGTTGATGGGTCTGACCTCGCCGATGCCGAGCTTGATCTCGCCCACCTGCGCGGGCTCGTAGCCCTGGAGCTCGACGAGGATCGTGTACGTCCCGGCCTTGAGGCCGAGCTGCGCGGGCGAGCTCCCGACGGACCCGAGGTCCTTGCGATCGAGATACACGGTCGCGCCGGGCGGGTTGGTCTCGACCGAGATCACGGCGACCTTCGGGCCGATGCGCGTCAGCGCGCCGGCGATGTCGGACGTGAGCTTCGGGTCCGCGTTGCCGCGACTGGCATCGACGTAGTAGCGATACGCATCGTGGAAGCGATCGAGCTGCTCGTAGGCGCGCGCGATGTTGAACATCACGTTGCGATTCGGCACGAGGCGGTTCGACGCGAGGAAGTGTTGCAGCGCGAGCTTGAAGTCTCCCTTCGTGTACATCTCTGCGCCGATCGAGAACTGCAGATCAGCCTCGTCGGCAACACCGTCGGCGAACACCGGCGAGGCCAGTGCAAGGACGCAGCACAGGCCTGCAATGACGAACGTTCCAGCTCGCATCGTGAGAATCCCCCTGAAATTTACGGCTAGCTAGCGAGTCAGTCGAATATCGAGCGTCGGATCACCCTTCGTGGAATCAGCACCCTTGGTCACCGTCGGAGGCTTGTCGGCCGGCTTCCGATCGATGACGGGCTTCTTCTCGACCTTGCGCGGGTCGGTGACGATCTTGCGAGCGAGCTCGACGTCGAGGGTGACCTCGGCGTCGAGCTGGATCTGCTTCGTCACGCTCTGGAACCCCGACTTCTCGATCACGAGCTCGCCCGTGCCCGCGGCGACCTCGCGATCGATCGAGAGCGGCGTGACGCCGATCGATGTGCCGTTCACCGTGACGGTCGCGCCGCTCGGCTTCGTCTCGATCAGGTAGCGGCGGGTCGTTGCCTTCGGCGACTCGCTGCTGGTCGGCCGCGGTGGTTCGCGCGTGACCGGTGAGGCCTGCAGCGAGGGCTCGACCTTGGCAACGGCGGGCCCACCCTGCTCGTCGGATGGCTTCATCACGAGCATCACGCCGAGCCCGCCGATCACGAGGATCCCGATCACGAGCGCCGCGACCAGCGCGGTCCGCTTCGGCTTCCGCGCCGCTGGATGCGCCGTGACGGGGAGCGACGGGACCGAGTCGCCGGGCGCGCGGATCCGCGGGATGGAATCACTGATCGCGCGCATCCGCTGTGACGGGTGGGGGAACGGCGTCGCCCGGAACGACGCCGCTCCGCCGCTCTGCTGCTCGACCAGCAACCGCTCCGCACCCGGCGGGATCGCGCTCTCGAACTCGTGCAGCAGCGCCTCCATCGAGGCGTGGCGTTCGTCGGGATGCTTCGCGAGCGCACGTTCGATGACGGCGCACAGCGCTGCCGGCAGCGCTGGATTGACCACACTCGGCCTGACGAGCGGTTCGGTGACATGGAGCTGCAGGACCTTGAGGAGGCTCGGGTCATCGAACGGCAGCTTGCCGCACGTCATCAAGTACAGGAGCACGCCGTACGAGTAGAGATCCGCGCGGTGATCGACGTCGTCGCCACGACACGCCTCCGGCGACATGTAGTGTGGGCTGCCGAGCGTCTGTCCCATCTTCGTCAGGTGGTCCGAGAGCGGCGTCTTCGCGATCCCGAAGTCGACGACCTTGATGCCCCACCGGCCCTGGCTGCGCTGGACGAGGAAGATGTTCTCCGGCTTCACGTCGCGATGGACGATGCCTTCGGCGTGCGCGAAGGCGAGGGCCCGTCCGACCGGCACGCTGACCGCCACGACCTCTTCGAGCGACATCGGACCTTCGGCGAGGCGCTGATCGAGCGTCTGCCCCCGCAGCAGCTCCATGACGAAGTACGGACGCTGGTCCTCCGTCACGCCGAAATCGGAGATGTTGACGATGTTCTCGTGATCGAGCTGCGAGGCCGCGTGAGCCTCCAGGTTGAAGCGGGCCCGCGCCTCGAAGTTCTTCGTCAGCTCGACGGACAGGACCTTCGCGGCAAAGCGCTTCTGCAGTGTCTGGTGCTCCACCAGGTACACGACCGCCATACCGCCAAACCCGATCGGCTCGATGACCCGGTAATCCTTACCGAGCATCGTGTTGACGAGCGGATCGGTACGTTCACTAACCATGAACGTGGCACCCCATCAGGGCAGCCTAACCTCGACCGCGGCCCGAGTTGTACGAAAATGACCCAGAAACGTCCTGCGACAGAACTGTCACCCAGGCGGGAGGCAGCCGGCGGTCGAGTCAGAGCCCGACGCGCACGGGTGCCAGCGTGGGAGCGGTGCCGGTGGCGCCGATGCCGAGCTGGCCGACGTGGTTGCGCCCCCAGCAGTAGACGGCGTCGCGCGCCGTGGTGATCGCGCACGCGTGGTCGCCATCGCTCGCGGAGACCTCGGCGTACCCGGTCCCCGCGGCCGCGATCGCGACCGGAGTGGCGCTCGGCTGGCTGCCGGCGGCGGTGTTGCTGCCGAGCTGGCCGTGGACGTTGGAGCCCCAGCAGTAGTCGCCGGCGCCGGTGGTGGCGCACGCAAAGTCGCGCCCGGCATCGATGCTGGTGACCACGCGGCCGCTCGGGATCGCGACGGCGACGGGAGTCGACGACGCGGCGGTGCTGCCGTTGCCGAGGCGCGCCTCGTTCCGGCCCCAGCAGTGGGCGACACCGCCGGTGGTGACCCCGCACGCGTAGGCGTCACCGGTCGTGACCGCGCGCCACGTGTGCCCGCCGCCGACGAGCACCGGCACGCGGCTGAGATCCGTGGGCGTGATCACGCCGCCCGTGCCGAGCTGGCCGGACGCATTGCTGCCCCAGCAGTACGCCGCGCCGGTGGTCGTGACGCCGCAGGCGAAGTCCGCGCTGATCGAGATCTGACGCATCGGCATCATCAGGGCGATCGGCAGGGGGGACTGGACGTCGGTCGGGCCGACGTCTGCGCCGACCTGGCCGAGCGCGTTGCTGCCCCAGCACAGCGCCTGACCCGCCGGCGTGATCCCGCACGACGTCGGGTCGCCGGCCGCGATCGACGCGAACAGCCGGCCCGTGCCGACGAGGACCGGGGTCGCGGAGCCCGCGCCGATCGTGCCGAGGCCGAGCTGGCCGTGATCGTTCGGGCCCCAGCAGTGCGCGGTCGCGTCCTCCGCCACGCCGCACACCATGGCGCCCCCGGCGCTCAAGGACGCAAACCGCAGCGCGCCGCCGACCGCGACCGGCGCGGGCGTGACGGTGGTGGCGCCGGCGAGACCGAGCTCGCCCCAGCACCACGCGGCACCCTCGGCGTCGAGCACGCACGATTGTGAGGTCGCGGTGGCGATCGAGCTGTACCCGCGGGGCGGGTCGTCGTCGTCGTCGGGGCTGGTACATCCGCCGAGGAGCGCTCCCAGCGCGAACACGGACCCAGCGACACCACGCAGCACGTCGAGCATCGCGCGATGCTAGCTCAGTTCGCGCGCGCGCCGGGCCTCGTCGGGGCCCTGGGCGGCACCCGACCCCACCGTCAGCCCCTGCGTGCATGCTGCGCCGATGCAGGAGCCCACGCACGACGAGCCGGACGACGAGATCTCGGATCCCCGGCTGTGGAAGAAGGACGGCTGGATCGCGCGCGTGATCAAGAACGAGGACGACGACGGGTGGGCGGTCGAGATGACCCGGCGCGGCGACTCCGAGCCCGCGCTGGTCACGCCGTGGACGATGGGGCGCGACAAGAAGAACCCGAAACCGCTCGATCACAGCGCGTTCCACACGCTGGTGAAGACCGTCACCGAGGTGCTGCGCCGCCACGAGCACGCCGCGATCGCGCGGCTCCACCGCACGTTCTCCTACGCCGCCGACGATGGGCAGCGCATCCGGATCGATCTCGACATCGTGCCGGACGACGATGATCCGCACGCGATCCTCGCGGCGTTCGACGAGCGCACGAGCGAGCTGCTGCGCACCGCGCGCGTCAACCCGTCCTTCAAGCTCAGCGCCACCACGGCGCAGCGCTTCCTGCGCACCGGCGAGGCCTGAGCCCCCGGAGATTGGCCGCCAGTGTGACCAGGCAAGGCTGGTCCGTAGGAAAGGGAGGTGCGGATGCCTTCATAGAAATACGGTGAGTCATCTAGCGGGTGCGAATCCCGCCCGATCAAAGCCGCCATGCAGG
>JALZOI010000906.1 GCA_030857245.1 Myxococcota bacterium | reverse complement strand
GGCGCGGGCGCCGCAGCCGGCGGGAGCTCGTCGGTCATCGCGGACATCCTCCGGGGACGCCCTCCACGAACGCAACGTCGAGCGGGCGAAGTTCGCGAGATCACTTCACCGCCGAGGGGACGCCCTCCACTAGCGCAACGTCGGACACCGGACGGTTATTTCCCGGACAGCACCGCCGCGGCCGCCGCCGCCGACCAGCCAACGCCGCGGCGGCTCGCTACGAACCACCGGCGCCGGGCGCGCGGGGCGGTCGCAGCTGGATCGGCATCCGCTCGTATCGCGCGAGCAGGCCGGTCGCGACCCCGAGGAGGACCACGCTGGTGGCGGCGAGCCGCAGCACGGGCCCAGCGCCCGCCGTGACCTGGTGCACGATCGCGCCGATCACCGTCGCGATCGCGATCCACGCGGCGATCCGGCCAACCTGGCGCACGTAGGTGCCGAGTGGGAGCTCGAGCTGCGCGAGCACCATCCCGCCCAGCACGAGGAACGCGATCGGGTAGGCGATGGCCCACGCCACCGCGATGGCGACGAAGGTGGTGCCGACCGCGGCCGCGATCCCGAACCCGGTCGCGAGCACGACGGCGGCGAGCGCGTGGTAGCGCAGCGAGAGGTCGGGCCGGCCCACGCCGTCGAGCAGCGGCGGTCCGAGGTGCGAGAGCGCGCGGAACACGCCGACGACGGCGAGGATCCGGGCGGCGGTCGCGGCGGTCGCGTAGCTCGCGCCGAACGCGAGCAGGAGCAGCTCCTCGGCACACAGCACGATCACGCCGACGAGCGCGAGCACGACGGTGAGGTTCTGGCGCGTGAACGCCACGAACTGCCGGATCAGCGCGGGCCGATCGCTGCGCAGCCGGGCGAACGCGGGGAAGGCCACGACGGTGACGACGCCCGACACGAACCGCACCGGCTCGAGCACGAGCTCGAAGGCAGCGCGGTACACGCCGAGCGCGGCAGGCCCGAACGTGTACGCGACGATCTGATAGTCGAGGTTCGAGTAGATCTGGAACAGCAGCTCGCCGCCCGTGGCGCGCACGCCGAACCGGAAGTCCTCACGCAGCATGCGCGGCCGGCACACGCGGCGCGGCCGGAACTTCACGAACAGCGGGATCGCGATCGCGTACGTCAGCTCGCGCACGAGCGGCCCGAAGACGAACGCCCAGACGCCGCCGCCGGCCACCGCGACGCCGAGCTTGACCGCGAGCTCGAGGACGTTCGCGACGATCCGTGCGACCGAGAGCTCGCGGAACCGCAGCTCGCGGCGGAACATCCCCTGCTGGGTCGTGTACAGCGGGCGGATCACGACGAGCAGGCCGAGCGAGCGCAGCAGCGGTTGCAGGATCGGCAGGTCGTAGAGCGCCGCGAACCACGGGCTGACGATCCAGATCACCGCGTACAGCGCGGCGCCGAACAGCAGCCCGAGCCAGTACATCGTCGAGAGCCGGTCCTCGTCGACGTCGCGCCGCTGCACGAGCGCGGCTGGCAGCCCGGCCTCCCCGACGAGCTGGAGCGCGCCGAACATCGTGATGACGATGCTGACGGTCCCGTACTCGGTGGCCGTGGCCCAGCGCTGCAAAATGACGGCGAGCGCGATCAGATCACAGACCGCGACGACCGACGACGCCGCGCCCACCCAGGCCATGCTGCGCGCGACCGATCCCTGCACGGGTGGCACGGCGACGTTCATAGGGGACGCCCTCCACCAACGCAACCTCGCGCGGGCGAAGTTCCTGAGATCCCGGGACGCCCTCCACGCGCCGGACGGCCCGTCGCCGCGCTCAGCGCAGCCGCAACGTCAGCGTGAGCGGCTTGCCAGCGCGCGTGCCGGCGAGCTCGACCGCGGAGACCTGGTCGAGCTTGGCGTAGAGATCGAGGAGCTGCTGCGCGTTCTTGATCGGCTGACCATCGATCGCGGAGATCAGATCGTTCGACTTCAGCCCGAGCGCGGCCGCGACGGACCCGCCGCGAACGCCGAGCAGGCGGACGCCCTTGACGTCCGTCCCGCTGACGACCGGGACGACGCGCACGCCGCCCGGCTTCGTGCTGCCGCTCACGAGCTCGCGCACGAGGTTGCGATCGACCTCGAACGTGCCGTCGCCGAGCTGCTTGACGCGATCGGCGAACGGGTCGGCCGCGGGAGCGGCGACCTCCGGTGTTGCCGCACCGGGGCCGCGGGCTCCCGCGGACGCATCGAGGAGCGAGAGCGTGCCGCGCTGACCGGCCGCGTCGAGCACGTCGATCGAGGCGCCGCCGATCCGCTCGATCACGCCGACGCCGGGGATCCGCTCGCCGATCCCCCAGCTGCCCTGGGCATCGCTGGCGAGGACGCGCACGGTCGCCCGCGGATCGCGGCCGACCATCGTGGCGATCAGCACGGCGGGCTCGCCCTGGTAGCTCGCGGTCACGCCCGGGACACCACCACGGCTCGGCTCGCACGCCGAGCAGAAGATGTTCCGCGCGACGAGCCCGCTGCCGTCGAGCTTGATCCGCGCGCTCGCCACGGGCCGGGCCGGGCGGACCGCCGGTCCCGCCGCCTCGCTCGCGGCGGTCAGGCGCTCCGCCTCGTCGAGAGCGGCGAGCGCGTGCGCGGCGAAGCCGGCACACACCACCATCGTGACGAGCACGAGCAGCCACGTGCGGCGGACGAGACCTGTGGTGACGCGGTGAAGGGCGGGAAGCAGT
>JALZOI010000284.1 GCA_030857245.1 Myxococcota bacterium | reverse complement strand
CAGCTCGAGATCCGCGATCGCGACGCGCCCGCACACCCCGCACGCCGCCGACGCGAGCAGCCCGCGCCCGGCGAACGCCGCGGCCTCGACATCGATCTCGACGGCATCCTCGGCGGCCTGCGCGACGCCGCCGGCGATCACCGACTCGGCGTGCAGCAGCCCGCGCACGAGCTCGAGATCATGCCCGGGGGTCCGCATGATCGTCGCGACCGGCACGCCGCGCGCCCGCAGCTGGAGCGGCGCCTCGACGACGACCCGATCCCGATCGCTGCGCCGCTCGGCGCCGCCCAGCCGCTCGACCGAGACGTCCTTGACCTGCATGGGGGTCAGACACTACTTGCGAAACTTGTGACGCGTAAAGCCCCGGAACTACGACGGCGCCCGGGTCGGACGCGCCGGCTGGCTGGTACAGTGCGCCCGTGACCACTGGCGCGCCGACTCTCGCGAAAGACCGGGTGTTCCGCGATCCGGTGCACGGCCTGGTCGAGTTCAAGGGCGAGGACCGGCCGATCGCCGACCTGCTGGACACCCACGCGGTCCAGCGGCTGCGCCGCATCAAGCAGATGGGCTTCGCATGGCTGGTCTATCCGGGCGCCGAGCACTCGCGGTTCGGCCACGCGCTCGGCGCCTTCCACATCGCGCAGCGGGTGACCCGCCGACTCGACCTCGACGCCACCCTCGCCCGCCACGTGAAAGTGGCGGCGCTGCTCCACGACATCGGTCACGGGCCGTTCTCGCACGCGTGGGAGCACGTGTTCGCCGGCTTCGATCACGAGCGCTGGGGCGCGCGGATCGTCGCGGAAGATGACGAGCTCCGCGCGGCGCTCGAGCGCCTCGAGCCCGGGCTGCCCGACACGCTGCGCGCGTTCTGGGGCAAGGGCTACAAGCCGCACTTCGCGCGCAAGCTGGTGTCCTCGCAGCTCGACGTCGACCGCCTCGACTACCTGCTGCGCGATGGCCACTACTCCGGCGCCGGCTACGCGACCTACGATCTCGACTGGATCATCCACGCGATCCAGATCGCCAACGTGCGGACGGGTCACGACGATCCGTCGGACCTCGTCGTCGATTACCGCCGCGGCATGTACGCCGTCGAGCAGTACCTGTTCGCGCGTTCGTACATGTACGCGCAGGTCTATCACCACAAGACCGTGCGAGCGGCCGAGTGGATGTTCATCAAGACGCTCGAGCGGTTCGCCCAGCTCGCACGCCAGGGCAGCGAGCCGGCCGGCCTGCCGATCGCGGCCGCGATGGCGCGCGGCGCCGAGGTCTCGGTCGCGCACTACCTCCGGCTCCACGACGTCTCGCTGACCACCGCGCTCGACAGCTGGGCCGGCCTCGATGGCAGCCCCGGCGCCGCGGATCCCGTGCTCCGCGATCTCGCGTCCCGGCTCGTCGCTCGCCGGCTGTTCAAGACGTTCGATCTCGGCGACGACAAGGTGGCGGCCGACCGCGTGTGGCCGCTCGCCCTCGAGATCGCGGAGCGCCGGTTCGGCGCCGCCGCTCGCAGCTACCTCCACCTCGACACCGCGCGCCAGGTCGGCTACCTCGCCGCCGACGACGAGGAGCTCCACGTCATCGATCACCCGCGCTACGGCGCGGTGACGCTGTCCCGCCTGCTCGAGGACATGCCGCTCGGCCAGCCCATGGCCGCGATCCGGCTGGTCTGCGCCCCCGAGCTGATGGACGACCTCCGCCCGATCGTCGAGCACGCGCTCGGCCGCGGCCGCGGCCGCAAGTAGCGAGACCCCCAGCACCTCGGACCGCTCACTCCATCACCGGGCTTGCGGGAGCGCGCCGGACCAGGTACTCCCTCTGGACTCACGGGGCGTAGCGCAGCCTGGTAGCGCACCTGGTTTGGGACCAGGGAGTCGGAGGTTCGAATCCTCTCGCCCCGACGATCGTTGCTGGCTCCGGTACGACTCGCCACGTTTCTGGCTTGCCAGCGGGGGCGGTGACCTCTCCGCGCCCCGCGCCGTGGTTGTCTGGACGCCCGCGTGACCCGCCGGCGACAGCTTCGCTAGAAAAAAACCAGCCCGCGGAGTTTCCTCCGCGGGCTTTGATTGCGTCACGTCCCCCCCGGGCGTGATGCCAGAACTAGTCTTGCTTGGCGGGCGCGGCCGCCTCGGCCGGAGCGGCCGACTTCTCGGCGGGCGCCGACGACTTCGACGGCGTCTTGCCGCCGGCCCACGAGAAGTAGTTGCGCAGCATCGTGGTCTCGAAGTTGAGCGAGCCGATCGTGGTCTTGCCTTCACCCGCCTTGATGGCGGCGTCGAGCTTGGCCTCGCAGTTCGTGCACGGCACGGCGGCGATCTTGGGCAGCGCGAGCAGGATGCTCTGCCGGATCAGGCGGTTGTCGCTCTTGGCGTTGTCGAGCAGCAGGTCGGTGTGCGCCGAGGCCTTCTGACCCTTCTTGCCGAGCTCGAGCATCGCGCGCTCGATGTTGCCCTCGAGCAGCCCGAGTTGCTCGTCCTTCGTCCAGTCCTTGATGTCCTTGATGTACGGCGCGACGTTCTTCGCGCTGTCCTCGGGCTTCAGGGTCAGCGTGTTCGCGTAGCACGCGAGGTCATCCTTGCAGCGCAGGGCGACCTCGATGCGAGCGACGTGCGTCTGGAACATCCGGGCGTAGCCCTTGTAGGCCTTCGCCGCGCCATCGGCGGCCTTGTACGGGGCCGTGGCGTCGCGGTGCTTCTTCTTGTGCGCCTTGAAGTCCTCTTCGGCCTTCTTCGCCGCCTCGGTCGCGTTCTTGATGTCGTCGACCGACTTGCTCGCGTCCTTCGTGGTCTTGATCAGCGCGACCTTGATGGCATCGAGCGCCTTCTTCTGCTCCTCGAACTCCTTCTCCGCGGCGTCGGCAGCGGCCTTCGGCTTGCCATTCGCCTCGGTGCGCTTCTTGGCGGCGGCATCGAAGTACTTCTGGGCGAGGCCCTCGAGCACCGCGATGTCGTTCTTGTCGCGCGAGAGCCGGGCGAACGCGGTCGCCGCTTCCTGACGGAGCCCGTCATCGGCGGTGTTGTCGGCCGCCATCTTCGCGAGCTCGTCCGAGCCCGCACCGTCGCGGGTCAGGAACGGGTACGCGCCGATCGCGAGGATCTTGGTGCCGAGATCGACGCCGGCCTCGGGCGCGGGCGCTCCCTTGCCCTTCTTGCCGCCGCCACCACCCGACCACATCGCACGCACGGTCGGGGCCGCGTCGGGCGACCCGATCTTGCGGAGCGCGTCGAAGATCGCGTTGGCCTGGGTCGGCCCCGGCTGCTCGTCCATGTAGTACGCGGGCAGCGACGGGCGCTTGAGTGCGATCAACAGATCGGGCGTCGTCGCGGGATCGTAGAAGTCAC
The DNA here is from genome assembly GCA_030857245.1 of Myxococcota bacterium. Classification (GTDB taxonomy): domain Bacteria; phylum Myxococcota_A; class Polyangia; order Haliangiales; family Haliangiaceae; genus JABFXX01. Next base: position 5,467 of record JALZOI010000284.1, on the reverse strand, counting down.
CGAGCACGACGGCGGCGTAGAAGTCCTTCGCCGACACGGGCTGGCACTGGTCCGGCGGGGCGTCGCCCTTGTCGCCGCAGTACTTGTCGAGCTTCTTGTCCTTGAAGAGCTGGTTGACCTCGGCGTGGCTGCCCTGAGCACCTTGCGGAGCTCGCCCTTGGCATCCGGGCCACTGGCCACGAGCGCGCGGCGGATCTGCTCGAACAGCTCCGGCGTGCGATACAGCGAGAGCACCAGGGTCTTCGACGCCGACGCGATCCGCAGATCCGCCAGCGCGTTGATCGCGGCGCCGCTCGACGCGAGGAACATGCTGAACTTCTCTTCGGAGGCGCGGCGCGTCTCCTTGTCCTTCGCCATCCGCGGGTGGGGCGGGGGCTCGCGATCGATGATCTTCGCGAGCGCCGAGGCAGCCGCCGCCTTGTCGGCGTCGTACTTGCCGATCGCGCGGATCGAACCGATCTGCGCGGTGATCAGCTTCTTCGTGATCGGCTTGTTCGCGATCTCGATGAGCGCTTCGAGGCCACCGGGGGCCTGCGACTCGCCGAGCGCGTCGGCGGCCTTCGTGGCGGAGTCGACCGAGCGCGGGTTCGCCTCGTCGACCTCGAGCAGCGCCTTCTTGAGATACGGCAGCGCCGCATCCCAGCTCGCCGGCCGACCCGACTTCTCGTAGTCGGTGACGAACTTGGCCTTGGCCTCCTCGGGCGTCAGCGGACGCGCGAGGCTGATGATGACGGTGAGCAAGCGGACGGGCTTGCCCTGCGCGATCCACGCTTCACCGAGCGCGTCGATCGCGCCCGGGTTGCCGAGCTGTTCGAGCTCGGTGACCGCGCGCTCCGCGTCGTGCGGATCGTCGAGCTTCTTGGTCCACGTCTTGTAGTCGTACTGGTTGTCAGGACAGCCGGCGAGGCTCAAGAGCCCCACCGCCGCCATGACCAGAGGGAGCTGGCGCATCGCTTGGCGAAACATGGGTCCTCTCGGTAACTACTTGTTCTTGACGGCGAACAACAGGTTGTCGAAGCCGGCGGCCTTGGCAGTCACGACGATCTTGTTGATCAGCCGTGCGTCCGTGGTCTCGTCTGCCTGCAGGATGGCGAGACCGTCGGGGCAGATGTTGCCCGGCTCCGGTCGGATGTCGTTCTTGGCCTTCTCACACGCCTCGAGCAGCTTCTTGTCGTAGTTGCGGCCCATGCCGACGTCCTCCTTGATCTTCTTCGCCGCCGAGTCCAGTCGCTCGAACAGCGCGTCGATCTTGAAGGTGGGCGAGTCGTCACGCAGCACGCTCTCCGTCGTCGCGACGAGCTGACCCTGGTAGGTGATCTCGTTGCGGGTGACGATGATGACGGGCGCGAGCTGGAGCGTTTCCTTCGACTCGGCGAGCGGCAACTCGAGGCCCTTCTGGGCCTGGAGCAGCTGCCCGGTCGACGAGAACACCATCAGCAAGAAGCACACGAGGATGGTCATCATGTCGACGAACGGGACGACGTTCAGCGAGATGTTGCCCGAGCGCGATCCGGACGTGCTGCCCGATCGCTTGACCAGGTGCTTGAACGGGACTGAATGATAGAGGCGAGAGCCTGCTACATGAACTGGCATGTTCGCCTCCTACAACGTCGGTCGAGCCGCGAGGCCCGCCGGGTCCGAGAGCCCCACGTTGCTGAATCCGACCTTCACGGACAGATCCATCGCGCGGATGACGTCTTTGTATTCTACCTGCGCGGCGATCGTGCTCTCCGCCGCGATCTCGATGTCGGTGCGATCGGTGAAGAACGCCGACGTCTTGTGCTGCTTGATCGTGGTCTCGAACTTGTCCCAGTCGTGATCTCCCGAAGCGAGCTTCGGGATGTCCTGGAATTCGTTCACGCGAGACAGCCCGACCCAGATCTTGTCGGCCTGGACGAGCACCGACAGCGTGACGGTCTCCTCGTCCACCTGGATGTTGGAGGTGTCGCGCGACTTGCCCTTCGGCTGGATGTTGATCTGGGCAATGTTGACCCAGACCGCGGTCACGAGCAGGAAGGCTGTCAAGCAGCTCATCAAGTCGATGAACGGCACGACGTTCAACTCGACGTTGACGCTTCCTTTTTCGTCTGTTCCTACTGCTGCGCCCATGGTGAGTCCTCCTCGCTAGGGGTTTCCGTTGCGAGGGAGAATCAAGCGGTGGGCTGCATCTGGGCGCGGTGCGACGTCACGAGGTTGACGACCTGCACGGTCACCTCGTTGATGTCGTCGACCACGTGCGTCGTCTTGCCCTGGAGGAGCGAGTAGCCGAGGAGGCCGATCAGCGAGGTGCCGATGCCGAAGGCGGTGCAGTTGAGGGCCTCGGAGATACCTTCCGCGAGGACCGTCGCCTTGTTGCCACCCTCGTCGGAGCCGACCGAGCCGAAGGACTTGATCATACCGGAGATGGTGCCGAGCAGACCCGCCATGACGGCGAAGTTCGAGAGCATCGCGAGGTACGACGTGCGCGCGTTGACCTTGGGGAGCTCGCGGAGCGCGGCCTCGTCCATCGCGGCCTGGACCTCGTCGTCGCTCTTGTTGAACTTCATGAGGCCCGCCTGGACGATGCGCGTCATCGGGGTCGGGTTGCCGGAGCACACCTTGATGGCGCCCTGGACGTTGCCGCTCATGACCTGGCTCTTGAGGAGGGCAAGGAGCTTGTCCTTGTCGACCGAGGCTCGGAACAGATAGACAGCGCGCTCAACAATGATCGCGATGATGAGAACCGAGACGAAGAGGATGGGCCACATGCCCCATCCACCCTTGTGAAACGCGGTCGAGATAGCGGTCAGCATCGAGACATCCTCCGAGTGGTGCGGGTTCGGTTGATGCTCGGTGTGCAAGGGTGGATCCACGGCGCAACCCATGAACTTGTTTGTTGTTGCACAAGTAGGTAAGCCCTCAGCCACCGGCGCATCTCGGGACATCGCGGGGCGAAATGCTACGACCTACACCGCGCTCTTTCGGGCTGCATCATGAAGCACATCGCGAAGCACGTTGTGAGTGCTCGCCGGGAACCGCGAGCCGGCGTTAGTGTCTACAGGTCATGAAGTGGTCGCGTGCATTCGGGATCGTGGACCTCGGGATCTTGACCGTCGTCGCGGTCGCGCTGCTGCTCCCGGCGCGCCGGATGTATGCGAGCAGCGCGCTCGCGGGAACCGAACAGGAGCAGTTCGCGATGGCGCTGGCGGAGGCTCGCACCATCGCGCGTCCCGATGACGGGACGATGGTCTCCGAGCTGTCGCGGCGGCTCGGCGAGGCGGGCTTCAAGGACTGGGCGATCGAGGCCGCGATCACGGGCTCGGAGCGCGCGAAGCAGTCACCCACCCGATGGCGTGCCCTGATCGCAGCGTCGGGAGCCTATGTCGACCGCCTCGATGTCGTCCCCGCGCTCGACTACGCGAACCGCGCCCTCGCCGCGTGCGAGGCCGCGCGCGACGCGGGGCACGGCACGTGCCCGAGCTGGGAGGAGATCCGCATGCGGCTCTACCACCAGCACCTCGATGCCGGCGTCAAGAGCGGCATCGACCCGCGCCTCGATCCGCAGGGCTTCCGCAAGGCGGGCGAAGGCGCACTCCGGCAGATCCGGCTCAGGACCGGCGACACCGAGCGCGGTCCCGACCCCACGCCGACGAAGTGAGCCTGCGTTCGGCTCCCGCCGTGCGGGCTCGGGTCCGGCACGGTAGACTTCTGGGATGCGCCGCACCCCACTGCTCGTACCTTGCGTGCTCGCGGTGGCTTGCGGCAGGCCGATGCAGGGCAGCGAGATCCCGCGGTCTGACAAGCCGCTGACCGCCAAGGATATCGTCCAGCGGTCGAGCCCCGCCATCGTGCGGATCGAGGCGAACGGCGCGGACGGCGAGCAGTACGGCACCGGCTTCATCGTGGACAAGTCCGGCGTGGTCGCGACGAACTTCCACGTGATCGCCGGGACCAGCGACATCAAGATCAAGCTTTACGACGGCACCCTCTACCCCGTCATGGCGGTGATGAACGTCGACCCCATGCGAGACCTCGTGCTCGTCAAGTTCACCCCGCCCCGCCCGCAGCCGACGCTGCGGCTCGGCAACAGCGACAAGGTGTCGACCGGCGATCAGATCGTCGCCATCGGCAATCCGCTCGGCGTGTTCGAGAACACGGTCTCCGAGGGCCTCATCAGCTCGGTCCGCGAGGTCTGCTCGAAGCAGGACGTCGCGAACAAGAACCCCAGCTGTCCCGGCGAGCTCACGCTGCTCCAGATCTCTGCGCCGATCTCGCAGGGCTCGAGTGGCGGGCCGCTGTTCAATGACGTCGGCGAGGTCGTCGGCGTGACCACCGCGATCATCACGCAGGGTCAGCTCATCAACTTCGCGATGCCGGCGAACTACCTCAAGCCACTGCTCGCGAAGCAGGAGCCGATCGCGCTCGAGGACTTCGCCAAAGCGACCCGCAAGGAGAGCGGCGAGTCGCGCGTCAAGGTCGATCGCGCGCCGCACTCCAAGGACGGCTTCCCGCTCAGCGTCTACGACGGCTGCAAGCCCGAGCAGGTCGGCGAGGTCGTGAAGGCGATCGAGGAGGCGATCGAGGTCGGCGCACCGCTCTACAACAAGGGCGAGATCGAGGCGTGCTTCCGGATCTACGAGGGCACCGCGACGAAGATCGAGCGCGACGCACCGTGCAAGGGCGTGGCATCCGCGTTCGGTGATGGCCTGCTCAAGGCCGGCGCCCTGACCGACTACAAGACCAAGGCGTGGGCGATGCGCGACACGTTCGACGGGTTCCTGATCGCGGCGGACAAGTGGGTGAAGGCGAAGGGCGTCGCGGGCGACAAGAAGTCGAAGCCGTCGAAGTAGCCCGGTGTCGGTCCTCTACCTGTTCGACATCGACGGCACCCTCCTGCACGCCCATCGCTCGGGCAAGGATGCGTTCGACGCCGTGTTCGCGGCGCAGCACGGCATCGCGGATGCGAGCGCGGGGATTCGCTACGGCGGCAAGACGGATCCGGCGATCATCACGGAGATCTTCGTCGCCCGGCTCGGCCGCCCGCCGACCACCGAGGAGATCGGCGCGTTCCTCGACGCGTACCTGCCCCTGCTCCACGTCCGGCTCGCGGCGGCGGGTGTCGAGGTGCTGGCCGGCGTGACCGCCACGCTCGATTACCTCGACACGCGCGCGGATCGCGTCGTGCTCGGCGTCGCCACCGGGAACATCCGCCCGGGCGCGGAGGCCAAGCTCGCCGCCGCCAAGCTCGCCGGCCGCTTCGTGCTCGGCGGCTACGGCTGCGATTCGCACGTGCGCGCCGAGCTGGTCGCGCGTGCGATCGAGCGCGGCCGCGAGCAGCGCTCGGTCCGCGAGGTCGTCGTCGTCGGCGACACGATCCACGACATCGCCGCGGCGCGCGCGTGTGGCGCGACGGTCTGCGCGGTCGCGACCGGCTCGGATCCGGCGGACCGGCTCGCGGATGCGGACGTGGTGTTCGCGTCGATGACGG
>JALZOI010000905.1 GCA_030857245.1 Myxococcota bacterium | reverse complement strand
ACGGGCGGCGATTCAGCACCTCTGCACTGCCATCAACAAGCGTGGACTCACGCTCCCTGGCGACTCCAAGCGCCTCCCGCTCCGCTTCAACCTCCAACTTCTATGAATGCGCCGTTATGAACTCTGGAGCTCGACTGTGGCTACTGCTCGCTCGTCGGGCCGCAGTTGCCGACGGTCTCGGCGCGCACCGACTCGGCGCTGCTCGCGCACGCCGCGGCGACTTCCTCGATGCGCTCGGGGGTCGCGTCCTGCTCGGCCTTCCAGCTCGCGCTGGCGGTGTCGTACGCCTGCTGGATCTCGTCGCGCTTGGTCTGCTCGACGGCCTGGCACGCCGTCGCCTGCACGACCGCCTTCTGGTACGCGCTGCAGCTCGGCGGCGCCCACGACGGCATCGTCGGATCCACGGCGGGATCGCCCGGGCCACCCGTGGGGCTCTGGGCGGTGGACTTGGAGCCGCCGCACGCGGCGATGACGAGGGCAAACACGACCAGGAGGTTCTTCATGAGGCCCTGGTACCACGTCCGGCCGACCGCGATCCGCTGCCGGGCGAGCGATCGCCGTCACACCGCGCGCCGCAACCGCAGCGCGTTCGCGATGACGGAGACCGACGACAGGCTCATCGCCAGCGCCGCGAGCATCGGCGAGAGCAGCCAGCCCGTGACGGGGTAGAGCACGCCCGCGGCGATCGGGATCCCGGCCACGTTGTAGGCGAAGAACAGGTTCTGCTGGATGTTCGCGGGTACGCTCGGCGCCATGACGAGAGCCCTCCTCCTGGTGGCGTGCTTGTTCGTGGTCGGATGCGATGACCCGAGGCAGGAGCGGGCCGATCGCGATCGCGCTGCGATGGAGCAAGCGCGCGCGCGGGCGGAAGCCGCGATGGCCGCGGCGCAGGACGCGCAGGCCACCGTCATGCGCCTGCAGCAGGAGGCCGTCCAGCTCGCCGCCAAGGTCGACGCCGCGGTCACGCAGCTCGTCGAGACGCAGAGCGACGCCGAACGAGTCGCCGCCAAGGCGCAGCTCCAGCAGCTGAATCACGAGCGCGCGGAGCTCGAGCGGCGGATGGCGGCCGCGCGGGAGACGGCGCGGAGCGCGGAGCGCCGCCGGGACGTGCCGCTCAGCAAGGAATGCCTGGACGACCCGCTCGCGCCGGGGTGCTCGTAGCCAGCCGCAGCGTGAGGCTGGCCCACCACGGCCCCGTCGCGGCGCGGGCCCCCGGCAATCGAGGTCGGCTGTGCCATCATCGGCGCCCGTGTCGTCGCGCTGGTCGTACGTGCTCGCCGTCGTGGCCTGTGGTCACCCCGCGACCCTTCCGCGGGAAGGTCCGACCGCGTCGTTCCGCGAGATCGAGGTCGCGACGGTGCCCGGGCTCTCGGGGCTGGCGACCGACGAGCGCGGCGGCCTGTGGTCGGTCGCCGAGCGTGACGACCTCGCGTACCGCATCGTCCTCGACGATCGCCTGCACCCGACGATCGAGACCGTGCCGATCGACGACGTCCCGCCGAACATCGATCTCGAAGGCATCGCGGTGCTCGGCGACGGCCGCTTCGCGCTGGGCACGGAAGGCCGCGAGGAAGGGGTGGCCACCGTGCTGCTCGCCGAACGCCGCGGCCCGCGGCTCGCGGTCACCCGCGTGATCCGGCTACCGGCGAGCGCGATCGGCATCCGGCTCGCCGCGAATCATGGAGCCGAGGGCGTGTGCAACATCGGCGACACCATCATCGTCGCGATCGAGGGCGCCGGCGAGCAGGACGGCCGGCGGTGGGCCCCGATCGTCCGGATCGACGGCGGCGAGGTGGTCCGCTCGCACCGGCTCTGGCTGACGACGGGCACCGGGAAGATCTCGGCGCTCGACTGCCGCCTCGCCGCCGACGGCAGCACCGAGGTGCTCGCGGTCGAGCGCCACTTCGAGGTGACCAAGATCCTGCGGTTCACGCTGCCCGCGACCGCGGGCGATCTCACGCCGACCGTGCTGCTCGACCTCGGCTCCGAGCTCCAGAGCCGCCTCAACATCGAAGGCATCGCGTGGACGCCGCGCGGGATCATCGCCGTCGTCGACAATCAGTGGAAGATCGTCACCATGCCGAGCCGCCTGCTCCTCTTCGAGAACGGCGTGATCCACTAGCCTGCGGCGCCTGGCAGCAGGATCTACTTCGGTCGGTGCCGGCCGCGCCGACGAACGTGTCACAGTCGTCTGCGATGACCGCCGCGCCCGACGATCAGGACTCCACCGCGGCGGCTCGCGTGCTCGCGCGCATCCGCGCCGTCGCGGATCCCCGCGCCGTCGTCGAGGGCTACGGCTCGAGCATCTACGCGCCGGCGTACGCCGCCGATGTCGATGTGCTGGTCACCGATGATGATCCCGCGCGCCTCGCCGCCGCACTCGGGCTGACCGCGATCCCGACCACGCCGCCGCGGATGCACGGCACCCTCGAAGGCGTGCCGGTGGACATCACCGTGGTCACCGGCGAGGGGGACGTCGCGCGCCGCATGAGCGCCGCGCCGCGAGATGCCGCCTTGCTGACGGCCCACCTGCGCGATCACGGACGCGACGAGGTCTTCCAGGCCGCGTGGCCGCACGTGCGCCGGTTCGTGAGGGCTCGCGCGCTCGGCCACAACGGGCTCGGCTGGTTCGGCAGCTTCGGCTGGGCGTTACTCCTCGCGGGACCGCTCGTCACCGATCC
>JALZOI010000904.1 GCA_030857245.1 Myxococcota bacterium | reverse complement strand
CCGCGCAGGTGCCGGTCTCGTCACGCTCGCGGCCGACGGCGACGTCGAGGCGCCCGACTCGATCATGACGCGGCGGCTCGAAGGTGGGATCGGCAGCCTCGAGCGGATCGACACGATCGTGATCGGCCCGGGGCTCGGCACCGGCGGCGAGGCCGGGCCGCGGCTCCGCGAGGTCCTGGCGTCGGGCGTCCCCGCCGTACTCGACGCCGACGCGCTCAACCTCGTCGGCACCGACCTCGAGATCCTCGCGACCGCGGCCGGGCCGATCGTGCTGACGCCTCATCCCGGCGAGGCCGCGCGGCTGCTCGGCACGACGATCGCGGTGATCGAAGAGGACCGGCTGGCCGCGGCCCGCACGCTGGCGGCGAGGACCCGCGCCGTGGTCGTGCTGAAGGGCGCGCGCACCGTGGTCTGCGACGGCACGCTGCCCGACGAGTATTGCTCGATCAACCCGACCGGTGGACCAGCGCTGGCCACCGCCGGGAGCGGCGACGTGCTCGCCGGCGTGATCGCCGGGTTGCTCGCGCAGGGCTTGCCCGCGGGCGATGCGGCGCGTGCGGCGGTGTACGTCCACGGGATGGCGGGCGAGTCCCTCGGCGAGAGTCACGGCCGCGGCGTCATGTCCTCCGAGCTGCCGCTCGCGGTCGCGTTCGCGATCCATTCGATCACCGGCTGACGATCGCGTGCGACCGGCGGCCGCGACGGTCGTCCGATCCATGATGGCTGCTGCTGGACGCGCGCGCCCCCGGAGCGCTCCGGGGCTTGCCTCACGGACCGCCGCGGCGCCGAGCGCCGCGGACGGCTACGCGGCTGCCGCAGGCTCGGCCGCCCCCGGGGGCGCTCGCGATCTCGCGTCTGTCATGAGACGCGCGGCGTGTCTCTGCGGCCTCGCACCGAGGAACCGCCTTTGGGATCAACTGCTTGCGAGTGGCATGTGGGGTGCTTTTAGTCTCGACATGTCGCGTACTCAGGGGAACTCGAGCAAGTCCAACGTCCCGCGTAGCTCTCGCATTGCGCGTCACGCCACGGTGGCGCCGCGCCGGGTGCTCCGGGTGGTGACGACCACCGACCGGCCGCACCAGGTGTTCGAGGTCGCGTGCATCCCGCACCAGGCCGAGCTGTTCGGCGTCGCGATGCGGATCTGCCGCGACCCCGACATGGCGAAGGATCTCGTGCAGGAGACGCTGCTCCGCGCGATGGTGGCGTGGGACAGCTTCCAGCAGGGCTCGAACCTCCGCGCGTGGCTGTTCCGCATCCTCACCAACGCGTTCATCAACGGGTATCGCAAGCGCCGCCGCCACCAGCGGTTCGCGACCGAGCGCCCCGGTGATGCCCTCGCCGCGCTCTACGGCAGCGATCAGGATCACACCGACGACCTCGAGGATGCCCTGTTCGGCGCGGAGCTCTGCGACGAGGTCAAGCAGGCCCTCGATCGCCTCGGCCCGGAGTATCGCGACGTCGTCGAGCGCGCCGACCTCCGTGGCGAGAAGTACAAGGACATCGCCGACGCGCTCCACGTCCCGATCGGTACCGTGATGTCACGCCTGTTCCGCGCGCGCCGCGTCCTCGAGACCGAGCTCGCGTCGTTCGCGGCCCGCGACTACGGGATCAAGCGCGCCGCCTGATCTGAGGCGCGGAGAAAGGCGCGGAGAAGGGTCGCCAACACGCGAAGGACGCCAGCGCGCCAAGGATCATCTGGGAAAGTGATCCTTGGCGGCCTCGGCGGCCTTGGCGGCCTTGGCGGCCCGTTCTGCGGCGCCCTGCTTCGGCCTTGGCGGCCTTGGCGACCCGTTCTGCGGCGGGTTCTTCTAGTACTCGGTTTCGCGGGTCGCGGGCCAGACGATGGTGTCGCCCGGCGGCACGTGCTCGCTGGTGAGCTCGCCGCGCGCGTCGGTGTAGGTCGCCCAGACGAGGCCGTCGGTGGCGTGGACGAAGTACTGCTCCTGGCGGACGGCGGCGTCGTCGGCGCTGGGATCGACGACGTAGAACGTGCGCCACTCGGTGCGGGCCGGCGGGGCCGGTGGCACGAGCTTGGCGGCGGCGCGGACCTCGACGTCCAGATCGGACGCCGCGTTCTTGAGCGCCGCCTGCGCCTTGGGGCCGCCGAGTCGCTGCATCGCGCGAGCCGCGGCGATCCGGACGTGTGGGCTGATGTCATCGCGGAGCAACGCGCCGAGCGCCTTGGTGATGTCGTCGTCGGGCGGCAAGCTCGCGAGCGCGTGCGCCGCGTTGATGCGGACGAGCCGCGAGCGGTGGAACACGAGGTTCAGCAGCTTCGCGCGGCGATCTTGCGCGAGCAGCGCGGCCCGGCCTTCGACGGGGGTGGCCCACAGCAAGCGCGCGATCGCGGCGGTGCTGTTGACCGAGGCGGCCCAGCCCCCGAGCTTGCCAGCATGGAGCCAGCGATCGAGCAGCGTCGTCGCCTGGGGATGCTTCGGATGCGCGGTGAGGATCTCGCCCAGCGCCCAGGCGGCGTCACCAGCGAGCCGATCCTCGCGCGAGGAGAGTGCGGTCGCGAGCACGTCGATGGACGCCGGGTCGCGCAGCTCGCCGAGGGCCCAGGCGGCCGCGCGCCTCCGATCGGAGGCCGCTTGCTCGACCATCGTGCGCAGCACGGGCGCATCGGCGCGGTCACCGGCGGCAGCGAGCCCGGCGATGGCGGCGAGGCCGACGCGGATCGCTGCGTCC
>JALZOI010000283.1 GCA_030857245.1 Myxococcota bacterium | reverse complement strand
CCGCCCGACGGCGAGGCCGAGGCCGATGCGCCGGCCACGCCGGCGCCGCCCTCGCCGGACGCGCCGGCGCGTGGTCGCGGCTAGCCGGGAAAGACCACCGATGACCGCACCGAAGCCCCCGAAGAGGCCGATCAAACCGCCGACGCCGGCGACGCCCGAGGAGACGCTCGCGAACGCGCCGCTCGACGTGCTGATGGATGCCCTCGCGAAGGTCAGCGGCGAGCTCCAGGGCAAGGACGGCGCCGAGCTCCGGCAGCACATCTCGCAGGTCAAGACGCAGGTCCAGACGTTGGTCGAGCAGGTCGACCGCCAGGAGGAGAACCAGGCGGCGAAGCAGGTCGTGGCCGGCGAGGTCGAGAAGCTGATCGAGGCGGTCGCGAAGACGGGCACGGCGGCGGGGCGGGCGGTCGCGCGCAGCAAGGCGCCGATCACGCAGGCGTTCCGCGGCGTCGATCTCGACAAGATGGCGGATGGCTTGCGGCTGCTCGCCGACTGGCTGCAGAACCCGAGCGACGAGAAGGCGGCGCAGGTGCAGCAGCTCGTCGGCACGCTGCAGACGACGATGGGCTCGCTCGTGAACCACGACCCGGCCCGCGACGAGGAGGAGCGGCGCGCCGAGATCAAGCGGGGCGTCCAGGCGTCGCTCGACGAGATCTTCCGCGGCAAGAAGCCGGGCTGATCCGCGCTCAGCGGTTCGCCTCCGCTGCGCTCCGGCTCGACTGCGTCAGCGCAGCCGTTGCGGCGGCCGTTCTCAGTTCCGCGCGAGCATCACGGCGGTCTGCGAGAACGCCGACGCCGACCAGTAGTTGGCGAGGGCGTCGAGCTTGTCGCTGACGTCGCCCTCGCGCTGCACGCTCGCGATCTGGTACGCGAGCTTGGCCTGCACGGGGATCGAGCCGGTCGCGATCCGCGCGGCCCGCGCGCTCGCACGCGCAGCGCGCTCGGCGCTGATCAGCATGTGGACGAACGCCTTCTCGTGCTCGACCGACGCGATCCGACCGCTCGGGTCGGCCTTGACGTTGAGCGAGTAGTACTTCGCGACGAGCTCGGCGGACTTGTAGTAGGCGAGCTCGTTGCCGGCGAGCAGCATCATGTTCCACGGCAGCGACTTCTCGCCCCAGTCCGCCTTGAGCTTCGAGAGCACGGTCTCCGACTGATGGAGGCGCGACAGCATGAACGCGGTCAGATAGTCGGGCTCGGCCATCGCGATCCGGTTGCGCGCGGAGTCCATCGGCATGCCGCTGCTCTTCGCGAGGGGCTCGACGAGCAGGGTGTCGAAGTAGTTCACGCCGGCCGCGGCCGCCGACTGGAACGACGTCGACAGCCGGCGCACGTTCGGGATCGAGCACATGTAGTTGACGCTCTGCTCGCTCTCGAACTCGAGCTTCTCCGTCGCCAGGATCGTGTCGGCGATCGTGCGGCCGATCAGCAGCACGGTCGGCGCGACCTGCTGGACGATCTTGTCGGCGACCTCGGGCGACGCCAGCCTCGCGCGATCGGCGCTGCCGAGCATGCGCAGGAACTGCCGCGTGGTCGCGACCGAGCTCGCCGCGAAGACCTTGAAGCCCCAGGCGCGGAGCGCGGACTGGAACGCGCCCATCATCAGCAGGTGACCGCCGAGGGTCGACGGCTTGACGGTGCCGATCTTCTTGAACACCTCGAGGGTCGCATCGTCGTTGGAGTCGAGCGCGGCGATGGCGGCGATGGCGCCGTTGAGATCTCCGCCCTGCACCTTGGTGAGGACGTCGTAGGTGTCGGTCGCGCTCGCCGCGTAGACCCACGCCGCCAGCATCTTCGTGTACGCCGGCGCGATCAGCCCCTGCTTGTGCAGCTTCTCGGCCTCGCCCGCGCGCTGCTGCGCGAGCTGCGCCATCGTGGTCAGCGTCGCGGGGAGCCGGCCGGCTTGCTCGAGCTGGAGCAGGGCGGCCCACTCCGCGGCGAGGCGCTGCTGCCACTCCTTGTACTTCGCGTCGATCGCCTTCGCGGTGTCGTCGTCGAGCGCCATGTCCTTCACCGGCACCGGCACCGGCTCGGGGAGCTGCTTGCCGGTGAGCTGCCGGTACGCGTCGTGGACGTTGCTGATCTCGACGGCCTCCGCGCCGAGCTGCTTGGCGAGCGCGACGAGGTCGACGGTCTCGCCGGTCTCCGCCGAGCGCGAGTAGCGCATGCCGATCGGATAGCCGAGCCGCTTCTTGCCCTTCTCGATCGAGCCCTTGAACTTCTCCGGGATCCCGCCGACCGGGCCGATCGTGCCGTCGGGGTTGATGATGCCGGTCATCGTGAACTCCGGATCGATCTTGTCGCCGGTCATCGTCGCGAGGAAGCCGCCCGCCATCAGGCCCGACGCCGAGGCGCCATCGATGTAGCCGCCCGAGGCCGCGGTGAACGAGAAGTCGGTGAGGTCCTTGCCGAGCGTGGACGCGGCGACGAACGCCGAGACCCAGACGCCGGCGCGCCACTGCGAGCCCGTGCCGCCCGCGAGCTCCTCGAAGATGCCCACCTCGACGCTGCCCTCGTGGTTCGGTGCGGTGCCGAGCTTGACCGGCGACGAGCCACCCGAGACCTGCGGCCCGAGCTTGACCCACATCGCGTCGACGTTGCCCTTCATGCCCGTGATCGGTAGCTGCACCACGGTCGAGCCATTCTTGTCGTCGGTGCCGAGGATCACGGCCTGGCTCGCGAGCTTCGCGTCCTGCTTGATCGTCAGCGGCTGGTAGGTCTTGTGCGTGCCGTCGTGCTTCGTCGCCGGCGCGCGGGTCTGCGCGCCACCACACGCGGCGGCGACGTACGTCCCGGCCAGCATCAGCGACAGCACCCTGCGCACGTTCCCCATGATGGGGGACTATATCATCTGGCTCGCGGGTGCTTCCGCGCCTGCTCGATGATCCGGGCGCGGCTGACGTGCGTGTAGACCTCGGTCGTCGAGATGTCGGCGTGGCCGAGCATCGCCTGCACCGCGCGCAGATCCGCGCCGCGCTCGACGAGGTGGGTCGCGAACGAGTGCCGCAGCTTGTGCGGTGACACCTCGCCGCCGGGCAGCCGGATGCCGGCCCGTCGGGCATAGCCGCGGAGCGCCTTCCAGAAGGCCTGGCGCGTCATCGGCCCGCCGCGTGCCGTCAGGAACAGCGCGCGCTGCCGCGGATCGCGCAGGCACGCGGGCCGATCGTCGGTGATGTAGCGCGCGATCCGATCGCGCGCGGCCTCGCCGAGCGGCACGAGCCGCGTCTTGTTGCCCTTGCCGGTGACGCGCACGAAGCCGGCGTTGAGGTTGACGTCGGCGATCGGCAGCGTGACGAGCTCCGAGACCCGCAGCCCCGACGCGTAGGCGAGCTCGATCATGGCGGCGTCGCGGCGGCCGCGCGGCGTGTTCGGAGGCTGCGCGATCAGCCGCGCGACCGGCTCCTCGCCGAGCACGCCGGGCAGCTGCTTGGCGGTGCGCGGGCTGTCGATCAGCGCCGCCGGATCGGCTTCGAGCCAGCGCTCCGCGACGAGGTGCTTGCACAGGCCGCGGACCGCGACCAGCGTGCGCGCCCGGCTGCGCGCTGCGAGCCCACCGTCGGCGAGCGAGATCAGGAAGTCGGTGACGTCGAGCGGGGTGATGTCGTCGACCTCGGCGCGGCCGCGGGGCGCCAGAAAGCCGAGGAACCGCGCGAGGTCACGCCCGTAGGCCTCGAGGGTATGGCGGGCCAGGCCGCGCTCGACCTTGAGGTGGTCGAGGAACAGGTCGACCGCTTCGTCGAGGCAGAGGCGGCGGGCCATGGGGGCTCGATCGTCGACGATGGGGCGCCCGGGGCAACTTTCGAGCCCGTTCTGAGGTCTTGCGGGCGCGGGATCCACCGTTCATAGTCCAGCAACGACATGGACTTGAGCGCCGAAGACATTCGCTGGATTTTCGTCGGCCTCTTCACCCTGATCGTCTCGGTTGCGGTCCACGAGTTCGGCCACGCGATCGTCGCGTACAAGCTCGGCGACGACACCCCGAAGCGGCAGGGCCGCGTCACGCTGAACCCGATCGTGCACGCCGATCCGATCGGCACGATCCTGCTGCCGCTCGTGGGGGGCATCTACGGAGCCGCGGCGGGCAGCACGGGTGGCTTTGGCTGGGGCAAGCCGGTGCAGTGGCAGCCGCACCGGATCCGCAAGGGCATCAAGATGTCGACGGCGAGCATCCTGGTCTCGGTGGCGGGCCCAGGCATGAACCTGCTGCTCGGCACGGTCCTCGCGCTCACCCACGTCCTGCTCGTGAAGTTCGAGGTGCTGGCACCTGCGTCGGAGGTCCACCTGATCCTCAAGTTCGCGGTGGTGACCAACTTCGTCCTGATGTTCTTCAACCTGCTCCCGGTGCCGCCGCTCGACGGTGGCCACGTCGCGCAGGCGCTCGTGCCGTACAAGCACCGGGCTTCGTTCGAGAGTTTCGCGAAGTTCGGCCCGTTCATCATCCTCGGCGTCATCCTGATCCCGCAGTTCCGGATGCTGTTCCTGACCCCGGCGAACTGGTGTGCGGACAGCATCTACAAGGGCTTCGGCGCCTTGCTGCTTTGGTAGTCCGGCAGCGTCCCGGCGTCGTCCTGGCGTAGTAAAGAGAGTCGAATGGATCAGGCTGGCTACCAGGTAGCCCTCGACGTCTTCGAGGGGCCGCTCGACTTGCTGCTTCACCTGGTGAAGAAGCACGAGCTGTCGATCCTGGACATCCCGATCTCGTTCGTCACCGAGAAGTACCTCGAGTACCTCGACACGATGGCGGGCCTCGACATCGATGTCGCCGGGGAATACCTCCTGATGGCGGCGACGCTCTGCCACATCAAGTCGCGCGAGCTGCTGCCGTCGACCCCCGACGTCGTCGAGGAAGACGAGCTCGACGCCGCCGACGCCGAGGCCGAGCTCGACCCGCGCGCGGATCTGATCCGCCGGCTGCTCGAGTACCAGAAGTACAAGGAGGCCGCCGATCAGCTCGGCCAGCAGCCCGTCGTCGGCCGCAACGTGTGGAGCCGCGGCGCGCCGACCGAGGATGCGATCGCCGATGGCATCGACGCCGATGCGATCGCGCCGCTCGCGCCGTTTCCCGTGCACAAGCTGATCGAGGCGTTCGACCGCGTGATGCGGCAGGCCAAGCTCAAGGTCGCGCACGACGTCGTGATCGACCGGCTGACGCTGAGCCAGAAGATCGCCGAGCTGACCGACCGGCTCGAGGCCGAGGGACGGTTCACGTTCTCGTCGATGTTCAGCTTCCTCCGGGACGGCGTCGAGCGGACGCTCGCCGAGGTCCGCCACGAGGCCGTGGTGACGTTCCTCGCGCTGCTCGAGATGGCGAAGCTGCGGCTGATCGCCCTGACGCAGCCCGATACGAACGAGGAGATCATGATCGAGCGCGCCGGCGAGGACCTCCGGGCCCGCGTCGAGGCCGGCGTGGCACGAAGCAGCGATGACTACCGCTGAGCGGGGCCTCCGAGCACTGTCGGACCCGCGTGCTAGAAGCGCTTCCGAGGTATCCCCGTGAGTCGCAAGTCGCGCGGTAAGAACAGGAAACACCCGTCGAAGCAGCCTGTCGCCGTTCCGGAGGAGATCCTCGCGGAAGGGTCGGGGCCTGCCGAGGACGACGCCGACGCCGACGTCATGCTGGCCGCAGCTGGCGGCGAGGGCGCGGCGGTTCACGTCGGGCTCGCGATCGACGAGGCCGCGCACGTTCCCGAGGTCGGTGGCGGCGAGCCCGAGCAGCTGGTCGCGGCCGCTGATGACGTGGGGCGGCGCCGCCGCAAGCGTCGCAAGCAGGCGGCGGGCGACGATGCGGTCGAGGCGGCCGCGGAGCCCGGCGACGAGGCTGCGCCGATAGCGGAGCCGACGGATGCGCTCGCGACGGACGGCGACGAGCGCGGCGAGATCGTGTTCGACGCGGCCGATGCGCCGATCGTTGATGACGCCGTGGACGTCGCAGCTGGTGAGTCGCCGGCAGCCGACGGGGATGACGGCGAGATGCTCGCGGCGGGCGCCGGTGAGGCCGTCGAGGGCGCGGACGAGCGGCTCGACCACGGGACCGACGCCGATGACGACGCCGACGTCGACGCCGATGACGCTGCCCTCGTGGCGAGCGGCGAGGACGGCGAGGTGCTCGAGATCGAGGAGGACGGCGTCGAGCCCGGCGCCACGCTGCCGACCAGCGCGGCGTCGATGGAGCCCGGCCAGCTCAAGCACCTCGTCGAGGCGCTCGTGTTCGCGTCCGACAAGCCCATCACCGTGCAGCGGCTGCGGCAGCTCACGCGCGTCAGCGACACCCGCCGGCTCGAGCAGGCGCTCGCCGATCTCGCGGCGGACTACGCCGAGCGCGGCATCGTCCTGCAGACCGTCTCCGGCGGCTACCAGTTCCGCACGCGCACGCAGTTCTCGGCGTGGGTCCAGCAGCTGATCGCCGGCCGCCCGGTGCGGCTGTCGCGCGCACAGCTCGAGACCCTCGCGATCATCGCGTATCGCCAGCCGATCACGCGTCCCGAGATCGACGACATCCGTGGCGTGGATTCGAGCGGCACCCTCAAGGTCCTGATCGATCGGTCGCTGATCCGCATCCTCGGCAAGCGCGAGGAGGTCGGCCGGCCGATGCTCTACGGCACGACGAAGGAGTTCCTCGACTTCTTCAGCCTCGGCGACCTGCGCGAGCTGCCCACGTTGCGCGAGTACTCGGAGCTCACCGACGAGAGCCGTCAGGTGATGAGCGACCGGCTCGGCATCGGCATGGACGGCAGCGATGATCCCGAGGGCGGCTCGGGCTCGGGCTCGGGCGGCTCAGGTGGTGACTCGGGTGCAGGCGGCTCGGGCGGCCCGGTGGCTGACTTCGATCCCGAGGGCTCGCCCTCCGAGGAGACCGGCGCCGGTGCAGCCCCCGGCAGCCTCGACGAGTTCCTCGCGTCGTACTCTGCGTCCGTGCCGGAGGCCGATGCCGTCGGCGATGGCGTCGCCGATGCCGGGGCGGAGCTCGATGTGGATGCCGAACCCGCGATCGTGCTGCCGGATGTCGATGATGATGACGATGGTGACGTGATGGGTGATGCGCCCGCGCTGCTCGACGACGACGCCATGCTCGCTGCCCCCGCGGGTGGCGGCGCCTCGGATGATGCGTCGGGGATGCACGACGAGACGGTGGCGGGGCTCGACGAGACCGTGTCGATCTCGGACGAGACCGTGCTGGGTCCGGCCGCCGCCGCCGCCGTCGTCGATGTCGTGGTCGCGCGGGACGAGGCAGCGTTCGTCCTCGACGAGACCGTGGCGGTCACGGACGCGACGGTGCTGGCCCCCGATGCGAACGATGCGAACGATGCCGACGCCGACCTGGACGTCGACGCCAGCGCGGACGCGGACGCGGAGCCGGGGGCCGATCCGGCGGCCGATCCCGATGGCATGTCGGGTCTCGACTCCAACACCATCCTCGATCCGACGAGCATGTCGACGGATGCTGAGCCCGACGGCGACGCGGCCGACGAGCAGGATCCGGACCTTCAGGCGACGGACCCGGCCGACGAGCTCGCCGCCCCCGACGTCATGATGGCGGACGCCCAGCCGCTCGACGCAGCGGCCGATGAGTCCGATCCGGAGTCCGTGCCGGAGTCCGATCCGGAGCCCGAGCCCGCGCACATGGTGAGCGGGGAAGCGGCCGTGGTCGTCGAAGAGATCAGTACGGGCGGCGAGGTCTCAGAGTCCTGGATCGTCGCATCGAACGAGTGGCCCGAAGGTTCGGGTCGCATCGGCGACGGTCGCGTCAACGAGGAATCGCGGGCTACCGAGGTCGAAGTCGACCCGGTGCTCGCGACCCACACGGCACCCGATCCCAGGATCGAGCCGGTCACGGAGTAGGTTCATGGGTACGCCCGTTCGGTTGCAGCGCTATCTGGCTACCGCGGGCGTCGCCGCCCGTCGCAAGTGTGAAGAACTGATCACGGCCGGACGGGTGACCGTCAACGGCAAGGTCGTCCAGGTGCTCGGCACGAAGGTCGACCCGGATCGGGATCAGGTCCAGGTCGATGGCGAAGCCGTCGCGGCCCTCGACACCTTCTACGTCCTGCTCAACAAGCCGAAGGCCTGCATCACGGCCGTCAGCGACGACCGTGGCCGGCCGACGGTGATGGATTACCTGCCGAACGTGCCGGTGCCGGTCAAGCCGGTCGGCCGCCTCGACTTCTACTCCGAGGGCGTGCTGCTGCTGACGAACGACGGCGACCTCGCGGCGCGCCTGCTCGCGCCCGGCAGCCACGTCCCGAAGACCTATCACGTGAAGGTACACGGCCAGCTCACGGCCGAGGACATCAAGCACCTGCGCCGGGGCGTCACGCTCGACGATGGCACCGTCACGATGCCGGCCGACGTCGAGGTCCTGCCCGGCGAGAGTAAGCACACGTGGCTCGCGGTCACGATCCACGAGGGCAAGCACCGCCAGATCCACCGCATGATGGAGGCGCTCGACCATCGCGTCGACAAGCTGCAGCGCGTGGCGTTCGCGAACCTGACGTTCCACAACCTGCGCGTTGGCGATGCGCGCGAGCTCTCGCAGCAGGAGCTCAACGAGCTGCGCGATCTGGTCGGCCTCGATCACAGCGCCGTCGCGCGCGGCAACTGGCACGCGGATCGCGAGGCCACAGACATCCCGCGGCGGGCTCGCGCCAAGGCGCGCGCCGAGGCCGACGCCGAGGCCGAGCTCAAGGGCCCCGATGACGCTGATCTCGACATGATCGAGGATCAGGACGCGCAGGTCGAGGGCGCCGAGCTCGAAGGCCAGGCCGTCGCAGCCCCCACGTACGATCCGGCGCCGCCGGCGCGTGGTCGCGAGGAGCGCGGTGCGGGTCCCCGC
>JALZOI010000282.1 GCA_030857245.1 Myxococcota bacterium | reverse complement strand
CCCCCACGCTGCGTGCGCGGCCGGCCCCCCACGCGGGATGGCGCGCGCTCGGCCGGCCCCCCACGCTGCGCGCGCTCGGCCGGCCCCCCACGCGGGATGCTCGCCCGGCTGCGAGGATCGGGAACTAACGGGCGGGCACGATTGGCGGGGACTGGGCCCGCGGCTACGTTTCTTGGATGAAGATCCTGGTCGTTGGCAGCGGGGGGCGCGAGCACGCGCTGGTCTGGCGGCTGGCGCAGGGTGGGTACGGGCACGAGGTGATCGCGGCGCCGGGGAATCCCGGGATCGAAGGGGTGGCGCGGTGCGTGGCGGTGCCGGTTGATGCGTACGACGCGCTCGTCGAGCTCGCGGTGGCGGAGGGCGTGGACCTCGTGGTGATCGGGCCGGAGGGGCCGCTGGTCGCCGGGCTCGCGGATCAGCTGCGCGCGTGCGGGGTCGCGACCTTCGGGCCGGGCGCGGCGGGCGCGCAGCTCGAGGGCAGCAAGGTGTTCAGCAAGCAGTTCTTCGCGCGGCACGGGATCCCGACCGCGCCGTTCGCGATCGCGAGCACGGTCGCCGAGGCGGACGTGGCGATCGACCGCCTGACCGCGGGCGGCGCGCAGGTCGTCGTGAAGGTCGACGGGCTGGCAGCGGGCAAGGGCGTCGTGGTCGCTGCGGATGCCGCGGAGGCCCGGGCGGCCGCGCGCGACATGCTCGAGTCGCGGCGGTTCGGCGCGGCGGGCGCGACGCTCGTGATCGAGCACCGGATCCCCGGGCGCGAGGTCTCGGTGCTCGCGCTCACCGACGGGTCGCGGCTCGAGATCCTGCCGCCGGTCGAGGATCACAAGACGATCTACGACGAGGATCGCGGCCCGAACACGGGCGGCATGGGCACGGTGTCGCCGGCGTGGGTGACCGAGGCGGCCGCGGTGCGGATCCGTCACGAGATCCTCGAGCCCACCGTGCGCGGCCTCGCCGCCGACGGCATCAGCTACCGTGGCGTGCTCTACGCGGGCGTGATGGTCGATCCCGCGGGGGCGCCGTACCTGCTCGAGTACAACTGCCGGTTCGGGGACCCCGAGACCCAGCCGATCATGGCGCGCATGCGGGGCGACCTCGCGGCCGTGCTGCTCGGCGCGGCGCGCGGCGAGATGCCGCTCGGGTCGCTCGCGTGGGATGCGCGGGTCGCGCTCTGCGTGGTGATCGCGGCCGCCGGCTATCCCGGTGCGGTCCGTACCGGCGACGCGATCGGCGGCCTCGACGCGCTCGACGAGGTCGTCGTGTTCCACGCCGGGACGGCGCGGCGCGACGGCGTGATCGTGTCGGCCGGCGGGCGCGTGCTCGGTGTCACCGCGCTCGGCATCAGCGTCGAGCAGGCGCGCGAGAAGGCGTACGTCGCCGTCGATCACATCGACCTCCCGGGCAAGCAGGTGCGGCGCGACATCGGCGCGCGCACTCGCTGACCGGGCGAGCGAAGCTGATAACCTGGCGGCCATGCCGCAGATCGCAGGTCTTCGAGGCCTCCTCCCCGTCGTCCTCCCGATCGTGCTGCCCGCGGCGGCGGCCGGCGAGACGCTCGATCTGGCGAAGGCGCAGGCCGACGGCACGCTCGTGCGGGACCCGACCCGGGCGGTCTACCGCTATCACCAGACGTTCGCCGGCCCCGGCCGCACGCTGACCCGCAAGTCGCTGTTCTGCGCGGTGCGGCTGTCGCCGTGGAGCGAGGGCTCGATCCGCCCGCACGAGGTCGCACCGTCCGCGCGTCGCGACGCGGCGCTCGCGAGGATCCGCGCGGACGGCGCGCATCGCGAGCCCGTGCTGATGGGCTTCCGGGATCCGGCGACCGAGGTCGAGCGGCTGTGTCGCAAGGCGGAGGGTGGCCGGCCGACGCTCGAGCAGACCACCACCGACGGCACGCTCCACAAGCTGTGGCGGATCAGCGACGCCGAGGCGATCGGCGCGCTCCGCAAGTACTTCGCGCCCAAGAAGCTGCACGTCCTCGAGGGCCACGATCGCTACGAGGCGCAGCTCGCGTACCACGAGGAGGTCACCGCGAAGACCGCCGCGCCGATGTACTCGTCCGCGAACTACGGGCTCGCTTGCCTGACGAGCCTCGACGATCCGGCGCTCGCGGTGACGCCGCGCCATCGCGTGATCCGCGGCGGAGCCAAGCGCGAGGCCGTGCTCGGCGCGCTCGGCAAGCTCTTCATCATCGACAAGCTCCCCGGCAGCGCGAAGGACATCGGCAAGCTGTTCGCGGCGCTCGCCGACAGCGTCGCGCATCAGCCCACGTTCGTCGTGGTGTTCGCCGGCGAGGCGGACGCGTGGAAGCTCACGCTGTCGCCCGAGATCAGCCCGATCGCGGAGGGCGTCGCGGTCCATCGCGCGCTCCAGAAGCTCGACCCGATCGCGATCCAGCACCTGTTCATCGAGCGCGCGCTGCCGCAGGCGCAGGTCACCACCGAGATCGATGCCGCGACCGCGCTCGCGCAGCTCGCGAGTGGGGCGGACGTCGTGGTGATCACGCGGCCGGTGGCGGTCGAGCAGATCGCGCACGTCGACGAGCTCGGCGGCCTCTTGCCCGCGGGCTCGACGGCGTTCCATCCGCCGGTCGCGCCCGGGCTGGTCAGCCTCGTGATCGATCCCGACGAGGATCTCGTCTGAGCCCCAGGGGCGTCGATCACCGGAAGCGGCGGAGCTCGACGGGCTTGTCCGCGTAGCCGGAGTCGGCGATCGCCTGCTCCTTCGGCGTATCGAACAGCGTGTGCATCATGAGGTCCTGGTCATCGAGCACGCCGAGCTCGCCGCGATCGACCGCGAGCGCGCCGACGTGGCGCGGGAACAACACGAGGTCGCCGGGCTGCGTGAACGGCAGCGGCCGGCCGCGCGCGTCGCGGTAGATGCCGTCGTGATCGCGCGCGCCGGCAGCGAGCAGCTTCGTGATCTTCGGTAGCCCGCCGGTCCACGTGTACGGATGCTTGGCGCCCATCCGGCGCGCGCCGTAGACGAGAAAGTCCGCGCAGTCAGACCCCTCGAGGTGCTCGCTCTGGTGGCGGCGATCGGAGAGCCCGGCCGAGGCCCACACATACGGCTGGCCGTACATCTCGGTGAGGTAGCCGAGGTACGTGTCGTCACGGCGGATCGACACGCGCGTCACGGCATCGCTGAGGCCGCCCGATCCCGTGCCACGACGCGCCTCGGCGCCGGGGCTCGTGATCGAGCGTTCGCCCTGCAGGGCGACCAGCTGGTAGCGCATCGTGCCCACGCCACGGCCGTGGTCGGGCGTCAGGGTCGGGCGCACGTCGGCGGCGAGGCTCCGCTGGCCGGCCGCGCCCGCGATCGCGGTCGCGCGATACGCGATGGCCTCGAAGTGAAACTCGGCGGGCGTCGCGCCGTTCGAGAGATCCGCGGCCGCGGGCTCGATCCGGTGCCACCGCAGCTCGACCCGCGGCGCGCGTGCGAGCGGCTGCGTCGTCACCCGCTGACCCGCGAGCCGCAGGGCAGGTGCGTCGGTGTAGACGATCCTCGCGCCGCGAGCCTCCGCGGTGATGACGGCGTGGAGCGTGACGCGCTGATCGGCGCGCGCGTAGGCCGGGCCGTCGGAGGCGGGCGCATCGTCGACGGCGACCGCGAGCTCTGCCTTCACGATCCGCGCGGGGTTCGCGGGGTCTCCGATCAGCGGCGTGGCTGGTACCGCTGACACTGGAACTTTCTCCGCGGCACGACCCGGTCCAGTCGGCGGGGGCTCGCGCTCGACCGGCGCGGACGATGCGGACGTGCAGGCGGCGAGCGTGAGCACGAACGCGGATCGCATCGGGATCGAACGTACGACGACGCGGATCGATTCCGACCTCCCTCGAGCGCGCCCGATGACGCAGCGGGCCATGGAAGTCGCGCGATGACGGGCAGCTCGACGCGCGCTTTACGGATTCAGGGTTGTCCTCCCGATCTCGCCATGGCAGTTTGACCGCGTCGTCACACCGGTGACGCCCACGCGTCGCGTGCCGTTGTCAATGTCGGGACAAGCGGAGTCGAGTGGAGTCGTGAAGGACGAGGAGGAACGTATGTGGAACCTGGCAGATCGCGTGGTGAAGGCAGTCTCGGACGTGACCGTGGGGACGGTCATCGTGCTCGTGCACGTGGTGCTCGCGGATCGCAGCAGCGGGCGGTTGCGCAGCGCGGCGCTGCGCGACGAACCCCGCCGGCTTCCCTCCTGAGCTCGTTCGATCGAGAGCGCGCGTCGCGCTCGTAGCTCCAACGATCGAGAAGTCGCGGGGCCGGGATCGGCACGCGGTGGCGGCGGATCTCGCGCTCGTCGCGCGGCTGGAGTGTCGGACCGACCTGCTACCCGATCTACGTGGACACCTCGAAACTCGCCATCTCCGTCCGCCGCGCCCGGCCCGCCGATGCCGCCGCCCTCGCCGAGCTCGTCAACCGCGCCTACGCGGTCGAGGGGTTCTTCGTCGAGGGCCAGCGCACCACCGCCGACGAGATCGCGCGGCTGGTGGATCGCGGCTCCTTCCTCGTGCTCGAGCGCGACGGCGACCAGCCGATGCTCGCGGCGGCCATCCATGTCGATCCGGGCGCTGACCCGCGCGACGGCGGCACCATCGGGATGCTCTCCGTCGAGCCCTCGCTCCAGGGCAGGGGGCTCGGCACGCGGCTGGTCGGCATCGCCGAGGCGATGTGCGAGGCGATGGGCGCGAGCCGGGTCCGGCTGCGCATCGTCAACCTGCGCGAGGAGCTGGCGCGCTGGTACCGCAGCCTCGGCTACCGCGAGGTCGGCACCGCGCCGTACGACCACCGCCCCGTCAAGCAGCCGTGTCACTTCGTCGAGATGCACAAGCCGCTCGCCAGCCGCGTCGCGGCCTGAAGACACGACCCGATCCGCGCCGGCGCTGTCAGGGTAGGATGGTGCCCATGAAGTCTCTCTGGGTTGTCGTCCTGGCCACGGCGGCGTTCGCGTGTGGAGGCGGCGGCGGGTTCCCCGATGCGGGCGTGGCTGATGGCCCCGTGCCCGGCGGCACGTTCTCGCTCGACTGGGCGCTGACCGACGCGCAGGGTGCGCCGATCAGCTGCGACCGCGTCGGTGGCGTCACGGTGACCGCGCTGCTCCGCAACCGCGCTGTCCAGGGCGGCACGACCGAGGTGTTCTCGTGTGGCACCGGCATGGGCACGACCCCGCTGGTCCCGGCCGGCCTCTACGACATCCGGTTCGAGCTGAACGGCGTGACCGGGCTGGTGGCGACCGCGACCGAGCAGCTGGGCGTCGTGATCTCGTCCGGGCAGGACACGACGCTCGCGCCCGTGACGTTCGAGATCAACGCGATCGGCGGGCTCGACCTGCTCGTCGACTCGCTGGCGACTGGCGGCAACTGCGCCGGGGTCGCCAGCAGCGGCGCGGGCATCACCGCGATGACGATCACGCTGCAGCACGTGCTCGGCGGCGCGTGCGAGCCGGCGACGCTGATGATCGGCGCGACGCCGTACACCATCAACTGCGCGACCCCCGCCGAGGTCGGCTGCATCGAGAAGACGACGCCGATCACGGTGAGCGGGCTGCCCTCCGACAACTACCAGATCCACATCCGCGGCAAGCAGAACGCGCTGACCTGCTACGCGAACGACGACCAGCTCCGCGTCCCGCCGAACGCGATGAGCCTGATGCGCACCGTCAACCTGGCTCCGACCGGCGCCGCCGGCTGTCTCTGACCGACCGCCGCGACGCAGCGCGCGGTGGTCAATCACTCCGCGATGGTGACGTAGCGGGCGCCGCCGCGGGCCACCTTCTGGCCCCGCGACACGACCTCTGCGTTCGTGAACCGCGCGCGCAGCGTCGCGATCGCCTCGGCTGACAGGAAGTTGTCGTCGACGCTCAGCGTGCGGAGCCCCGGGAACGCGGCCGCGGCGCCGGCCAGCGTGGCGGCGCCCTCGTCCGAGAGCGTGCCCATCGAAAGATCGAACGAGGCGAGGCGAGCCGCGATCGGTGAGCCCGCGACCGCGCCGGCGAGGGCGTCGGCCGGCGTGGAGTTGGGCAGCGCGAGGTGGCGGAGCTGCGGGAACGCGGTGCCGGCGAGGATCGGCCCGAGGTCCTCGACAGCCGCGTCCTCCTCGAAGGGTGAGCGGAACCACAGCTCGAGCCGCTCGAGCGCGGGCAGCGACGCCGCGGCGAGGTCCCGCGCGCGCTCGCTCGCCATCGAGCAGGTCTCGACCACCAGCTCGACCAGCGCGGGCAGCGCGAGGCCGGCGACCCCGAAGGTCTCGACGCCGCATGAGGCACCGGAGTGGATCCGCAGCCAGCGAAGGCCCGGGAAGCTGCGCGAGATCACG
The DNA here is from genome assembly GCA_030857245.1 of Myxococcota bacterium. Taxonomy (GTDB): domain Bacteria; phylum Myxococcota_A; class Polyangia; order Haliangiales; family Haliangiaceae; genus JABFXX01. The sequence goes on along the minus strand of JALZOI010000282.1, from coordinate 2,523 downwards.
GCGCCGACGTCGCCGACCACGTGGTACGCCATGTCGATGCCGGCGGGGACGTCACCGAGATGGAGCCGCGTCAGGTGCGCCGCCCAGTCGTGACGCGCCGCCTCCGCGAGCACCGCCGGGACGTCGACGGCGCTCGCGCCCCAGCGCAGCATCCCGAGGCGGAGCTCCGCGAGCACCGCGCACGCGGGTGACTCGAACAGCCGCCGCGCCAGCGCGAGCGCGTCGAACGACCCGTCCATCCAGTCGCGCGCGTTCTCGAGGCGCAGCCACTCCCACAGCCCGCGGCGCCAGCCGACGGTCGCGAGGTCGGGCTCGGGCAGCTCGAGCGCGCGGATGAGCTCGGCAGCGCGCTGCTGCTTCGCGGGATCGGCGCCGGTCGCGAGCGCGTGCTGGACAACGATGAGCTCGCCGAGCGCGCTGCCCTGCGCCTGCAGCCAGTCCGCGTACACGAGGTAGGGGCCGGGGTCGGAACGGTCGGCGCGGATCGCGGCCTCGAGGGTGGGGTTGCGGGGCCCGATCATGCGACCGACGATCGCACATGGCCGACGCCCGATCGTGCCCCGCCGACGCTATGCTCCGCTCGTGACGACCGTCGATCATTACAAGCCGAACCTCCGCGACACCTTCTTCCAGCTCTTCGAGGTCCTCGAGATCCAGAAGACCGTGCTCGGTCAGCCGCCGTTCGACACGATGGACGAGGACACCGCGCGCACCTCGCTCGAGGCGTTGCTCGAGGTCATGCAGGCGGCGTGGGCGCCGGCGTTCGCGGATGGCGACCGGATCGGCGCGACGTTCGATGGCAAGGGCAACGTCAAGCTGCCGCCGAGCTTCCACAAGGCGCTCGACGCGTTCTACGCCGGCGGCTGGAACAAGCTCGAGCTGCCCGAGCACCTCGGCGGCTACGGCGCCCCGCCGACCGTGCAGTGGTCCGCGTTCGAGATGATGGCCGGCGCGAACCCGGCGATCTGCTTCTACGTGCTCGGTAACCAGATGGCGAAGATCATCGACTCGCTCGGCACGCCCGCGCAGAAGCAGCGCTACGTGAAGACGATGCTCGACGAGCACTGGGGCGCCACGATGGTGCTGACCGAGCCGAACGCCGGCTCCGACGTCGGCGCGGGCACGACGAAGGCCACGCACGTCGCCGGGGACGAGTACCTGCTCGAGGGCGTCAAGCGGTTCATCACGAACGGCGACTACGATCACCCGAAGAACATCGTCCACATGGTGCTCGCGCGGCCCGACGGCGCGGGCCCCGGCACGAAGGGCCTCTCGCTGTTCATCGTCCCGAAGTACTGGGTCGAGGAGGATGGCTCGATCGGCGCGCGCAACGGTGCGGTCGTCACCAACGTCGAGCACAAGATGGGCATCAAGGGCTCGGCGACCTGCGAGCTGACCCTCGGCGATGGCGCGCCGTGCCGCGGCCTGCTCGTCGGCGAGGTCCACCAGGGCATCGCGCAGATGTTCCACGTCATCGAGTACGCCCGCATGGCCGTCGGCACCAAGTCGATGGCGACGCTGTCGACGGCGTACCTCAACGCGCTCGAATACACGCGGATCCGCAAGCAGGGCTCCGATCTCGCGAAGGCCGCCGACAAGGCCGCCCCGCGCGTCGAGATCATCCGCCACCCCGACGTCCGTCGGATGCTGATGCTGCAGAAGGCGTTCGCCGAGGGCCTGCGCGGCATGGTGATGTGGACCGCAAACCTGCAAGATCGCATCGAGCTCGCGGGCGGCCACGACAGCGCCGACGCGAAGAGCCTCGCGGCCCTCAATGACCTGATGCTGCCGCTGATCAAGGGCTACGGCTCCGAGAAGGTCTATGACCTGCTCGCGGTGTCGCTGCAGTGCTTCGGCGGCTCGGGCTACTGCGAGGACTATCCGATCGAGCAGTACATCCGCGATCAGAAGATCGACTCGCTGTACGAGGGCACGACGCACATCCAGGCGCTCGACCTGTTCTTCCGCAAGATCGGGCGTGACCGCGGCGCGACGCTCACCGCGCTGCTCGGCCAGATCAAGGCCACCGTCGACGGGCTGCCCGCCGACCTCGGGGTCGAGAAGGCCGCGCTCCAGCAGGCGCTCGCGGACACGCAGGGCATCATCGGCGCGATGCTCGGCAAGCTCGGGCAGTCGGTCTATCACGTCGGCTTCCAGGGCAACCGCATCCTGTTCGCGCTCGCCGAGCTCGTGATCGGCTGGCGGCTCGCCGTCGGTGCGCAGGTCGCGCTGGCCCGGATCAGCGGCGCGAGCGGCGACGACAAGGCGTTCTACCGGGGCAAGCTCGCGTCGGCGCGGTTCTACGCGAAGAACGTGCTGCCGGGCATCGGCCACACGAAGCAGCTGATCGAGGCCGGCGACCTCGATCTCATGGAGCTCCCCGACGACAGCTGGTGACCGCGCGAGGGGCGGTCACATGAAGTTGCGCGTGTGCAGCGCGGACAGCGCCGCGGCGCGCTCGGGCTCGAAGCCGAGCCGCGCGAGGCGGTTGCGCCGGCCGTCGTCCATCGTGCGCTGCAGCGC